>CAMZKF010000285.1 GCA_947311095.1 uncultured Flavobacteriales bacterium | reverse complement strand
TCATCAATAATTAATACATCTACCATTTGATAGAAGTGCATAAAATCATTTGTATTGTTTGTTTTTATAGACTCTACAAATTGTTGCGTAAATTTCTCTGAAGAAACATAAAGCACCGTTTTATTTGGATGTCTATTCTTAATAGAAATTCCAATAGCATGAGAAAGATGTGTTTTCCCTAAGCCTACATTACCATAAATAAGCAATGGATTAAAAGCTGTTCCTCCTGGTTTTTCCGCTACAGCATAACCAGCAGAACGTGCCAACCGATTACAATCTCCTTCTACAAAATTCTCAAAAGAATAATTAGGATTAAGATTTGAATCTATGTTCATTTTTCTTAAACCAGGAATAATAAACGGATTTCTAATTGGATTTTCACTAATATCCATAGGTACGGAAACCGATGGATTTTTAATCGCCTTCTTATTCGAAGTTGGTATTTTTACAGTATAAGGATTTGTATTTCTTGCATTGTTATTATCCATTATAATGCTATATTCCAATTTAGCATCTGGTCCCAATTCTTTTCTTATGATTTTTCTTAGTAAAACAACATAATGCTCTTCTAACCATTCATAAAAAAATTGAGAAGGAACCTGAATTGTAAGCACATTACTTTTTAGCTTAACAGGTTTGATTGGTTCAAACCAAGTCTTGTAAGCTTGCAACGGAACATTATCGCTTATCACTGCCAGACAGTTTTCCCAAAGTGTTTTTAGGTTTTTACTCATGTTTAATATATGTATTTAATGTGATTGAAAACAAATCTTATTTGAAACTTCAACAAAAACAAAAGGGGGATATTATTATTTTTGACGCATCAATTTCAACACTACAAATATTCACATAAATAAGTTAATAAAAAAATTATTTAGCTATTGTTTTATAACTTTTTTTAGCAGTAAAAAACATTAAATTTTGGCATAATTTTTTGAATAAATCTTACTCGCCTCTAAATCAGTTTTTTGAGCTTTTTTCTTATCAAAATAAAAATCTACACGACCTAAATTTAATGCTGACCAACCGACTTGATTTACCAAAACTTTTTTATTTTCTGCATTTGTAAAACTTTCTGCCTGCTTCAAAAATGTATGTGTATGTCCTCCGATAATCAAGTCTATATTTTTAGTTTCCTTAGCTAAAACACTATCTGACAACTTGTTATCAATATACTCAAACCCTAAATGAGAAAGACATATTACTAAGTTACACTTTTTTTCGAACTTTAAAAGTGCGGCGTAATGATTCGCCTGTTCTATAGGATCTAAATAAACTGTTTCTTTATATTGTCGTTTATCGACTAACCCTTTTAATTTTATTCCTACACCAATAACCCCTATTTTTACACCTCCTTTTTCTATGATAGTATAAGGTGTTGTTTTCCCATTTAATACTGTATTAGAAAAATCATAATTAGCACACAAAAAAGGAAAATTTGCATTGGGCAAAACTTTATTAAAACCATCTACTCCATTGTCAAAATCATGATTCCCCATGGTACAGGCATCATACCCCATTTTACTCATCAATTTCAATTCTAGCTCCCCGCCATATAAATTAAAATAAGGAGTACCCTGAAATACATCTCCAGCATCTAGCAACAACACATTTTCTTCCTCTTTTCTTATTTGATTCACCAAGGTTGCAATTTTAGACATCCCTCCAAGCCCTGGATATTTCCTATGATTTATGGGAAAAGGATCTATCCTACTGTGCATATCGTTAGTATGCAAAATCGTCAATTTAGTGATCTGTGTATCTTTTTTAAGTAAGCTAAATGAACTTAACGAACTTATTCCTAAACTACCTACTGCAGCTTGTTTTATAAATGATCTTCTATTCTGCATTGTATATTCTTCCGTCTAAGGCTAAATTAATTGGTAAATTCTTTTTCTTCAATTCTATTACATTATCCAATATTGCATCTCTAAGCTTTATCCCTGTTTTTTCTATACTTATTGGATGCAAGAAAAAAGTCATATTGTCTCCACCTCCACTCAAATAATCAGATGTTACAACCCTGTACGTTTTTTCTTTATCGTATTGTCTATTGTTAATCATCACATTAGAAATTTCACCTTCCGAAAGCATCATTCTAAGGTTAGCTACAGGCACTCCTGCTTTCCTAGATTTTTCTAATAACGATCTAACTCTTACGTATTCGAGTAGTTCAAGCATTTTTTCTTTCGATATTTCAACAATTACAATTTCATTTTCAAAAGGCATCAATTCAAATATCTTTCCCCTTGTTATATCTCCTTTTAGCAATGGTGTTCTCAAACCTCCATTATTTAAAATACAAAAATCAGGAGCAACTTCCACCTCTCTTTTTACACGATTAAAAGTTAAGTCACAAACAAAATCACCCAATAATCCTTCTGGAACTCCCACTTCCAAATCTACCAATGTAGTGTTCAAAACCTCATCCATTTTAGCTTTCATACTATCTCTATATGGCTTAATCAATTCGTTAGCATCAGAAGAAACAGCTACCGACTCACTATTTACCTTGTTAACAGAAGATACCTCTGTAACCTGAAGTGTTTTATTACAAGCAAGAAAACTCAAGCCAAGCCCCGTAAAAACTATATATTTTATTAGTTTTGTCATAAATTTAATCTAAATATACTCAAAATAAATATTTTCGAGTACCGCAAAGTTAATTAAATATGTATATTTTCGAAACAAAAATAAGGGTAAGATATTCTGAAACAGATAAAATGGGATATGCACACCACGGTAATTACGCTTCTTACATAGAAGAAGCTAGAACCGACATGATGAGAAGTATTGGAATTAGCTATTTAGAAATGGAAAACAAAGGTATTATGTTGCCTGTACTAGAATTGCAAACCACTTTTTTAAAACCTGCTTTTTACGACGATGTAATTACCATAAAAACAATTGTTGAAGAATATCCTAGCATCCGATTCAAACTATTGTATGAAATTTACAATCAAAAAAATGAATTGATGAGCACTGCTAAAACCACCTTAGTTTTTGTAAATGCAGACACCATGAAACCAACTCGTCCTCCTGCATTTTTCTTAAATAAATTAGCTCCTTATTTTTAACGACTAATAACCCGAATTTAATTTGGGCGTTCGAGCGGGCTATCCACTCTATCTTTTTTGTAAAAAAAACAAAAAAGGATGCCGTTTCTATCCCTAACACCAATTAAATAATGAAATACAATTTATAAATAGTTTTATTATTTCTTATACTTCTTCAAATAAAATAACAATAGCTAAGGCTATTCTAATTTTATTTTCATCGACTAAGCAAAAATAAACTCTATTTTTAATAGCGCATTTCATTATTCATTTGGCATAACTCAAAAAAACAAGTAAATTTATACAAAACTTAGACACTATGAATAAAATTAAACTTACTTTCCTACTCGCCATTTGCATTACGCTATTATATTCATTTACACCGTCTCAAAGCTATCAATTTGCAGTACTAAAATACAATGGAGGTGGAGATTGGTATGCTAACCCTAGTTCCATTCCTAATTTAGTTCGTTTTTGTAATGAAAATTTAAAAACAACGATAGACAAAGAAGTAAAAGAAGTAGAAGTTGGAAGTTTAGAACTATTCAACTATCCGTTTATACATATGACAGGTCACGGTAATGTTGTATTTTCGGTAGAAGAAGCTGAAAACTTACGTAAATACCTTTTAGCAGGAGGTTTTCTTCATATTTCCGACAACTACGGTTTAGATAAATTCATTAGAGTAGAAATGAAAAAAGTTTTTCCAGAATTAGAGTTTATAGAATTACCTTACAAACACAAAATTTACCATCAAAAGTACAATTTTAAACAAGGCTTACCCAAAATACACGAACACGACAACAAAGCACCTCAAGGTTTTGGACTTGAATACAAAGGTCGTTTAATCTGCTTCTACGATTTCGAATGCGACTTAGGAGACGGCTGGGAAGATTCTACCGTACACAACGACAGTAAAGAAACAAGAACTAAAGCATTACAAATGGGAGCAAACATAGTGCAATACGTATTGATGGGAGAATAATTCTTACCCCCTATTAGGTAATCGAAACCGCCCCACTTAGTTCTTAGTCAAAAAACGAAGCAACTAAGCGATAGCGACCTCACGAACACAAATATAAAAATAATTACTTGTGAGTAAAAAAGACAAGGCTAAAAATGAATATAAACATAG
>CAMZKF010000284.1 GCA_947311095.1 uncultured Flavobacteriales bacterium | reverse complement strand
TCCTTTTTGTTCTTGTTGTTCGCTCATTATTTTATTCTTTTTATTGTTATTACAAATATCGTAAATATATTGAATTATAAAAGTTTTTTTATTTTTTTTCTCCCTTACTTTAGTATTTTAAGATTTTAAACTCTGTTCGTCTATTTGTTGCATGTGCTTTTTCTTCTTCTTTACGAGAGGTCATTTTTGCGATACTAGCGTCAGAAATCAACGGTTTTTCTTCTCCATACCCCACATATTCGAATCTTGAACTATCGTATCCTGCTTCTATTAAGAAATCGACTACTGCTTTGGCTCTACTTTTAGATAATTTCATGTTTAGCGATGCACTTCCGTTTGTATCTGTGTGTCCTGAAATTTCGACTCTCAACGATTTATTTTTATTTAACAAATCTGCTAATTTTGCTAGTTCTAATACCGATGAGGCTTTTAATGTCGATTTATTGACATCAAAGAAAATATTTCTTAACACAATCGATTCTCCTATTTTTATTTTCTTTAGATATATTTTTTTCTCAAATTGAGAAAACCCAGCACTTTTTGGTATATCAAAATTCTCACTATGAAATAGATATCCTTCTGCATTTACAGAAATACCATAATTTTTCCCTGCTGGTAATGAAATTAAAAACTCTCCTGATTTTCCGTCAGATTCTACGTCTGTAATTTTCTTTTGAGCTTCATTATCGACTAATTCTATCAATGCTTCAATTGGCTGTTTGGTTTCATCGTCTAAGACAACTCCTTTTAAAATTGTCAAATTATTGGCAATGCTTAATTCTACTTTTGCTTGTACAAGTTGTTCTTCATGAGGATTATCGACTCCTACAAGTAAATTATCTTCGGTACTAAACAATGGTTCCTTTGGCGCTCCTAAAAAGGTCAGCATATAAATATCTTTTTCGCCTAATCCATCTTTTCTATAAGAAGAATAATATCCGTGTTTGCCACTTGCTGCCATTACGAAATGAACATCATTATCGGTAGAGTTTACAGGGTAACCTAGGTTTGTTGGTTTTCCCCATGTTCCGTCTTCTTGTTTTTTTGAAACATAAATATCATATCCTCCCATACCGTCGTGTCCCGTAGAAGAAAAATACATTGATTTTCCATCAGGATGCATATACACACCTATCTCATCATATTCTGTATTTATATTTGCTCCTATATTTAAGGCTTTTCCCCAATCTTGTTTTTTTTCATCCCATCTACTCATCCAAATATCGCGTTTTCCATAGCCCCCTTCTTTATTGGTTACGAAATATAATTCTTTTTTATCGTAACTTAAACTAGCTCCTGTATCCCACGATTCTTTTCCGTTGATATTTTTATTCAATTCTTTAGGCTTAGACCATTCTCCTCTTTTTTGAACCGAAGCATATATCCCTCCCCCATTATTAGGAGTCGTTTTATATACAAATAATATTTTACCATCGTTTGACAATCCTGCTGTTGCATCGTGTTCTTTACTATTTACCCCCTCCAATGCTACAGCCTTTGTCCAATATCCATTTATATCTTTTTTTGACATAAATACATCTTCATTAAATTTACCTCCTATTAAATCTTTATTGGTCGCACTAGGTCTTCTACTTGTAAAAATAATAACGGATTCATCTGCTGATACTAAAGGTCCGTAGTCTGCATATTTACTATTTACGTTTACTCCTATGTTTTCGACCCTTACTCTTACGGGTTTTTCTATCATTTTTTTTGCCGTATTACATTCTTTTATTTGTTTATTTACGGCTTTATTTTCTTCTGTTTGATATTGTTTTAGTGTTTCCTTATATTTATTGTACTCTGTTATAGCTTTATCAAATTTGTATTGTAATTGATATCCTCTTCCTATTTTAAAATGAATATCAGGAGCTACATTTTTATCTAAATCATTTGCTTTTAAGAAATAATCTAGACTTCTCGTTTTGTTGTTTGAAGATACTAAGAAACTATTTCCTAGTCGATAATTTAATTCTGCATTGTTGGGATTAAATTCATTTGCTTGTTCTAAAAAACTAATTGCAGCACTCCAATAAGGCTCACCCTTGTCGTAAATTTCCATTCCTTCTTTATACTGTTTTTCTGCTACTTTAAATTCTGACTTTCTATTTTTAAACAATCCTTTTTCGAATGGGACTGAATTGTTTTGAGCTAAACCAGCAATACTAAATATACTAATTGCGACTATTATAACTATAACTTTTTTCATTCTTATTTCGTTTTACAATTTGATAAATAATATTTTTCACCTGCTTCCAACCCTAATTCACCTGCTTTTTTCCAATCGCTACAAGCTCCTTCTGTATCTTGCAACATTTCTTTAATAATTGCTCTATTATAATAAGCATAGGCATAATCTATTTTCAATTTTATGGCTTTATCGGCATCTAAGAGAGCTTTTTTCCATTCCTCTAATTTAATGTATGCCGAGGCTCTATTGTTATAGGCAAATGCATAATCTTTTTTTAATACAATTGCTTTATTAAAGTCTGTAACAGCTTCTGCATAATTACTTATTAATATTTTAGCAAGTCCTCTATTGTTATAGGCAGAGTAATAATCTTTTTTTAGTTGTATCGCTTTTGAATAATTTTCAATCGCTAAATCATATTTTTTGTTTTTACGATATGCCGACCCTAAATTATTATATGCTTCTGCCAATTCTTTATTAAATTTTACTGCTTTTAAATAACTCGCTATTGCATCGTTCATTTTATTAAGCTTCAAATATGTAGAACCTAAGTCATTCCAAGCATTGGCATAATTACTTTTTAATTTCAATGTCTTTTTTAAATCAGCTTCAGCTTTAGCGTATTTCTCTTGTAGAAAATAAACAGTTGCTCTTTTATAATAATAAAGGTATTCTTTACCGTTTAACGTTATTGCTTTTGTATAATTTTCGCGGGCTTTTTCAAAATTATTTTCCTTTGCAAACTGTTTTCCCATTGAAAAATAAGCTTTATCTAATTTTGGATTCTGTAAAATGGATTCTACTAAATCGGACATTCCTTTGTCTTTTTGGTCTAATTCTAAATAGCTGACTCCCCTATTCAAATAGACTTCTGCAAAATTGTGATTTAATTCTAACGACTGGTTAAATAACGCTATTGCTTCTTTATTTGTTTTTTTGTTTTCTTTCCCATTTTACAACCGCTACAAAGCATTTATTTCTTTTCAATTAAAATTTTACGCACTTGCATCATTATGATGATAACAGTAACGAGTTATGCACCATTTCTCTTCGATA
>CAMZKF010000283.1 GCA_947311095.1 uncultured Flavobacteriales bacterium | reverse complement strand
TTTAATGATAAGTAAATTAATCGTCAATTTGAATGATATTAAAAATAAATTTCATTTTACAAATACAATAATAACTTTTTTTATTTTAAATTGTAATATTATGGATTATAATATTTGCTGAAAGATAATTAAAATTATATGATTAATATGGTGCAATTTAATTGATTATTGGTATAACACCAAAAGCTATTTGGTTTGATTGTGTAAACGTCTTATAAAATAATAGTTAATAAGTTTTTAATTTAAAAAGTTCGTTATTCAGAAAGTATTACCTTTGCTTATTAGATATTCTAACGATGACAATAATTAAATCAAATAACGCAACGATTGAAATTGGGGCATTGGAAAAAAGTAGTTTTACGAATTTAAAGTATGATTATGAAAATATAATAGTACTGGTAGATAGTAATACGAAAATTTTGTTGCCATGGGTGAGAACTTATTTTGAAATAGAGCAAGTAAAAGTTATTGAAATAAAAGCTGGAGAAGAATATAAAAACATAGAAACTTGTATTGTAATATGGGAAAAATTAAGCGAGTGGAATATTCCTAGAAATAGTTTGTTTGTTAACCTAGGTGGGGGAGTAGTGACAGATATAGGCGGTTTTTCGGCAAGTTGTTTTAAAAGAGGGGTAGATTTTGTAAATGTACCGACTACTTTACTTAGTTTGGTCGATGCATCGGTTGGTGGAAAAACAGGTATAAACTTTAATCATTTAAAAAATAATATAGGATTATTTAAAGAAGCTAAAAAAGTGTTTTGCGATGTTTCTGTTTTAAAAACACTACACAAAAGAGAATTAGTCGGAGGAATTGGCGAAGTTTTGAAGCATGCACTTATAAAAGATGAAAGTTATTGGAATTATTGTCAAAACACGGATTATACTGAATGGAATTGGCAATATATAATCGCTACTTCTATAGGAATAAAAAATAAAATAGTATTGGAAGATCCTTTAGAAAAAGGAGAACGGAAAAAATTAAATTTTGGGCATACCGTTGGTCATGCAATTGAAAGTTTGTCGCTAGAAAACAAAGTATCGCTGTTGCATGGAGAAGCAGTTGCAATTGGGTTGGTTTGTGAATCGTATATTTCGTTTAAGAAAGACTTGCTAACAAAAGAAGAGTTAATAGCTATTCAAAATGTGATATTTCGTGTTTTTAAGTTGCCTAAAATTACTTTTTCTATAGATTTAATTTTGAAGTGGATGAAATTTGATAAAAAAAACACAGGAAATGAAATAAACTTCACATTAATTAATGCGGTAGGTAGTGCTATAATAAATCAAACAGCATCTAAATTAGAAATAGAAAATTCGATTCATTATTACAACCAGATTCAAGCTGAAAAATAAATGATAGAAATAAACGGTATAAAAGTTAATTTAAGAACAGATTTTGAAAAATTGCCCAATAAGAAAGAATTTGAAATTAATATTTTGAATTTTCTAAAAGAATGGACAAATAATTCAACGGTTGTAAAAACTAAAACATCTGGATCTACTGGAGAACCTAAAACGATTACGCTGTCGAAATCATCAATGATAGAAAGTGCTAGGCTTACGAATCAATTTTTTAAGCTAAGCAAGGGAGATTGTGCTTTGCTTTGTCTTCCTACAAATTTTATTGCAGGAAAAATGATGCTTGTTAGAGGAATAGTAGGAAAATTAAGAATAGAGAGCATTGAACCTTGTCTAAATCCGTTAAAAAATCATACGACTTTAATTGATTTTGCAGCAATGACTCCAATGCAAGTAAAAACAATACTAAAAGAAACGCCAAGTAAATTAAATTTGATTGATAAATTAATTATTGGAGGTGCTCCTGTTGATAAGCAGTTAGAAGAAAGTTTAAAACCGTTTTCAACAGTCTGTTACAGTACTTTTGGAATGACAGAAACAATAACGCATATTGCAGTAAAAAAGTTAAATAAAAATAATGAATTTAAAGCACTTCCTAGCATTCAATTTAGACAAGCTAATGATGGTTGCTTAATTATAGAGGCACCTCATTTAAAAAATAAGGAGATAAAAACGAATGATGTTGTAGAGTTAACCAGTAATACATCGTTTATTTGGAAAGGGCGAATAGATAATGTAATCAATACAGGTAGGATAAAAATACAGCCAGAAGAAATAGAAAGTCAATTGTTGGAAGTTATTCCCAATAATCGTTTTTTTGTAACAAGTGAAAAAGATGAGCTTTTAGGAGAAAAAATAATTTTAATAATTGAAGCAAAAGAAAAAATAGATTTATCTATTCAGAATTTTAATCATTTATCAAAGTATTCGATTCCTAAAAAGATTTATTATATGTCAGAATTTATAGAAAGCGAGAATGGTAAAATTTTAAAGCAAAAAACAAAAGAAGCTACCTTAAATCTATAAAGGGTTTTGGAGCGAAAAGTCAAAATGCGTGTTGGTATTGGTGTAGCACAGTTTTGAGACAGGTAAACATAGCATTAATTATGGTGAGTGTCAAAAATCGAGCATTGCCAATAATGTCGTGCAGTTAGACTTTAGTAGGAATACTTTTGCTGATTTAAGACTGTACTAAAATCGATTGTAAATTAGGTTTAAACTGTATTAAAATTCAATAGAAAAAATGGGAAAAGAAATAGAACGAAAGTTTTTAGTTAATGAAAAATTAAAAGAAGTTTTAAAAACTCAGCGACACGAATATTGTAGTCAGAGTTACCTTTCTACCGATAAAGAAAAAGTGGTAAGGATTAGAATATTAGGACGAAAAGGTTTTTTGACGATTAAAAGTAAAGTAGAAGGAATATCGAGGCATGAATTTGAATATGAAATTCCGATTGATGATGCCGAGAAAATGATAGCGTTATTTGGGAAAAATAAAATAGAAAAAACGAGGTATTTTATACCTTATAAGAATCATTTGTGGGAAGTAGATGTATTTGAAGGAGAAAATAAAGGATTGATTATAGCGGAAATAGAGCTAACAAATGAAAATGAAAGCTTTGTAAAACCAACATGGATAGCAAAAGAAGTGACAGGAGAAGCAAAGTATTATAATAGTAACTTGCAAAGCAATCCTTATGTGTCTTGGTTTAAATAAACAAAAGTTTCTCCATTGGCAATGCCTTTTGCAAAATCTTCAATTGTTTTAGAGCTTAATTCAACAATCATTTTGGTTCTTAATGACTTTACTAAATAGTGAATTGGGCAAGGTTCATTGTCGCTACATCTTGGAAGTCCCATAAAACAAGAGGTTAATTTGTCATACTCAGATAAGGCTTTTATTACAGCTAATAATGTATTTTGCTTGTTTATTGTTGTTAAATAAAATCCTCCGTTTCGACCTTTAGAAGAAGAAAGAATGTTATTTCTGACTAAAACTTGCAATGTTTTAGCTAGTATAGGAGAAGGTACTCCAATTTTTTCTGCAATCTTAGAAGGGCTAAATTTTTCGTTGTTATTTTGAGCTGCTAAAAACATTATAGCTCTAATGGCATATTTACTAGTCTTAGATAAAGTCATATTTATAATTCTATGTTGTAAAAATACAAAAAGGAATGAGAATTATAAGGGCTAAAAAAGTAAAAACTTTTCAACAAAAGAGTAAAAAATCTTTTTATGTGATTTTTGTCAGGTATTGAAATGTTAATAATTCATAATTTTGTAAATGAAATATAAAACATATAATTTATAACCAACAATTATCAGATTATGAAAAGAATTAAATTAAGTGTCATTGTCTTTGCAACGCTATTTTTAGCTTCTTGTGGAGGAGGCGAAAAAGCAGGACATGAAGAACACAAAGCAGATGCGTCGCATCAAACAGAAAAAAGTCACACAAAGGTATCGGAAGCGGACAAAAACAGTGGTCACGGACAAGCTTCAGTTGCTGCTGTAAAAGGAGAAGAGGCAAACGCATTGCAAGTAGCAAAGTCAATTGATGATTTTAGTACACTTGTAGCAGCAATTGAAGCTGCAGGTGTGCAAGATGCTGTTGTAAACGCAGGTCCATTAACAATTTTAGCGCCTTTAAATTCAGCTTTTGCTAAATTGCCAGCAGGTACAGTAGAAGAGTTAGTAAAACCAGAAAACAAAAGTAAACTGGCTTTTATTTTAACCAATCACGTAGCTCCTGCTAATTATCCGATTAAGCAATTGAAAAAAGAAGCTAAAAAAGGTAGAAAGCTTTACATGGCATCAGGAAAATACTTAGTTGTAGAGAATAAAGAAGATGGAGTATATGTAGGCGGTACAAAAATTCTTAAATCTGTAAAAGTAAGTAACGGATGGATTCACGTAATTGACGATGTGTTAGTTCCTGCTGAATAATTCATGTTACATAAAAATAAACCAATTAATCTAAAAAAATGAAAATTAAATTTATCGCAATTTCTCTTCTATTAAGTACTATGGCTGTTAGTTGTGGAGGAAATGAGAAGTCAGAACATAAAACTGATAATGCTAACGCAAAAACAGAACATAAGAAAACAGAACATAAGGAAGAGCATAAAGAAGCAAAAGCAACTACTTCGGACAATGGAAAAGGAATAGGTCCTGTATCTTCTGTTGAGTTAGGAGATATTGATGAGGCTTTAGTCGAAAAAGGAAAAGAATTGTATAAGGCTAATTGTACCGCTTGTCATAAAATAGGGAAAAGAGCAGTAGGACCAGCCTTAAAAGGAGTAACTGAAAGAAGAAAACCAGAATGGATTATGAATATGATACTAAATCCTCAAGAAATGGTTGATAACGATCCTACAGCAAAAGCACTTTTGGCAGAGTATTTAGCTCCAATGGCTAATCAAAGCCTTACGGAAGATGAAGCTAGAGCAATATTAGAATTTTTTAGAACAAAAAATTAATAAACAACAAAACAATAAAATATGAAAACAATTTTTAAACCTCTGTTTGCATTAGCTACAGCATCTTTGATGTTGACTGGGTGTGGACCAGAAGCGAGCTCACATTCGGGCAAAAAAGAAGCGCACAATAGTGGAGCTTTATCAGGAAGTGTAGCTGAAAAAGTATATGTTGCTCCAGGAGAGCACGATGAATTTTATGCCTTTATTTCAGGCGGATTTAGTGGACAATTAGCTGTTTACGGATTGCCTTCGGGACGTTTGTTTAGAGTTATTCCTGTATTCTCTCAAGATCCAGAAAAAGGATATGGATACAATGAAGAAACTAAACCAATGTTGATGACTTCTCACGGTATGATTCCTTGGGGAGATTCTCATCACCCAGATATTTCTCAAACAAATGGAGAATTAGATGGACGTTGGGTATTTATAAACGAAAACAATACACCTAGAATTGCAAGAATTAGTTTAACTTCTTTTGAGACAGAAGAAATTCTTGAAATTCCAAATTCTGCGGGTAACCATAGTTCAGCTTATGTAACTGAAAATACAGAGTATGTTGTAGCTGGGACGCGTTTTGCCGTGCCTGTACCTCAAAAGGATATGCCTATTGCAGATTTCAAAGGAAATTTTAAAGGTTCTTTGTCCTTTGTGAAAATAGATCCAGAAGAAGGACATATGAGTATTGCATTCCAAATTAGAATGCCAGGATTTAACTTTGATTTGGCTCACCCAGGTAGAGGTAAATCTCATGGTTGGTTCTTCTTCTCATCATACAATACAGAAGAAGCTAATACTTTATTAGAGGTTAATGCATCTCAAAATGATAAAGATTTTATTACAGCTATTAACTGGAAAAAAATAGAAGAATACATCGCAAATGGTGTAGGAACAAAAGAACCAGCTAAGTATGCGCACAATACTTGGAATGATAAAAAGCATACAGCAGAAACTGTAATGGAAGACGAGGTGTTGATTATTAACCCAGAAGAAGTACCAGGAGCTATTTATTTCTTGCCAACACCAAAATCTCCGCATGGATGTGATGTAGATCCTACAGGGGAATACATTATTGGTAACGGTAAATTAGCAGCAGCTATGACTGTACATTCATTCTCTAAAATGATTAAAGCTATTGACGATAAAGCATTTGATGGAGAATCTTACGGTATTCCAATCTTAAACTTTGAAGCAATTAACTATGGTACTTTAGAGCAACCAGGTTTAGGACCTCTTCATACAGAGTTTGATACAAGAGGAAACGCTTATACTACCTTCTTTATTTCTTCGGAAGTTGTAAAATGGAATGTTGAAAGTTTAGAAGTATTGGATAGACACCCTGTTTACTATTCAGTAGGTCACTTAATGATACCTGGAGGAAACTCAAGAAAACCATTTGACAAATATTTAGTTTCAATGAACAAAATTACAAAAGACCGTTATTTACCAACAGGTCCTGAAGTTTGTCAATCGGCACAATTATTTGATATTTCTGGAGATAAACTTGAATTATTGTTAGATTTCCCTACTATTGGAGAACCTCACTATGCAGCTGGTTGTCCTGCTGATTTAATAGCAAGTAAATCTCAAAAAATATTTAAATTAGATGAGAATGAACATCCTTATGCTGTTAAGAGTGAAGCTGAAACAAAAGTTGTTCGAGAAGGAAATGAAGTACATATTTATATGTCTATGATTCGTTCACACTTTTCTCCTGATAATATAGAAGGTGTAAAAGTAGGAGACAAAGTATTCTTCCACGTGACTAACTTAGAGCAAGATTATGATGTGCCTCATGGAATATCTATGATTGGAGCTCAAACTTCAGAGTTATTGATTATGCCAGGTAGAACCGAAACATTTATATGGAATCCTAAGCAAGAAGGTGTTTGGCCTTTTTACTGTACTGATTTCTGTTCTGCACTTCACCAAGAAATGCAAGGTTACATAAGAGTATCTGCAGCAAACTCAAATGTACCATTGACCTTTACTTTGGATGATGATGTACCAGGTACTGAAGAAGAGCTTTAATTAGCTTAATTGAAATAAAATATACAAAAATGGGTTGATAATTTCAACCCGTTTTTGTTTAAAAACCACACCTAATGTAACTTTTGTTACTTAAAAGAAGGTGTTAACAAATAGAGTTATGAGAAAAGATAAAATATTAATGATAGTAGGAAGTTTGCTAATGTTAGCACTATTTAGCTATCCTTTATGGAAAATAACATTAGTAGCTCCTCAATATCCAGAACCGTTGGGTTTAAATATTCATATTGATAAATTGACCGATGGAGTTCAGTTTAATGATGTTAACAACATTGATTTGTTAAATCATTATATAGGAATGCATCATTTACCAACAGAAGTTAATATAAAAAAAGGAGCAGTTGAAGCTTTTCCTGAGTTTACATATATGCCTATAATTGTAGGAATAATGATAGTACTAGGAGTAGTTGTTGGTTTTCTCGGACGTAAAAAACTTTATATAGCTTGGCTTGGATTACTAGCTGTATTAGGAACTCTTGGAATGTATGATTTTTATGCTTGGTTGCAAAAATATGGAAATGAATTAGATCCCAATGCGATATTGAAAATGACTGACCCCAAAACAGGAGAAGTAATGGCGTATAATCCGCCTATTTTTGGTTATAAAAAATTACTTAATTTTGAAGTCTATTCGTATCCATCAGAGTCTGCTTATTTTTTAATTGTAGCCGCTTTATTGGTTGCAATAGCTTGGTATATTGCTCCAAAAGAAAATGTAAAATTATAGAAAGAAAATAGTTCAATAAATGATTAGTGATTAATCATGAATTATTGATTGTTAAGTAAAATAAAAAGCGAGTATTAGTTTATCTTATACTCGTTTTTTTAGTAAATTTGTAAGCCTATTATTAATATCATTATGAAAAAAATAAGTATAATAATAATCTTATTCGGTCTGCTTTTATTATCGTGTACAGTTAAGCCTCAACCAATAGATTATGTAAGTGATCATTGTAATTTTTGCGATATGACAGTGGTCGATAAAACACATGCAGCTGAATATACAACCAAGAAAGGGAAATCATATCCTTTTGATGCAATAGAGTGTTTAGTTAGAAAAATAAACAGGGAAAACAATGAAGATAAAATGGCTTATATTTTAGTTGCCGATTATGCCAACCCTGGTGAACTGACAAATGCTAAAGAAGCTTATTATTTAATTACCAAGAAAATTAAAAGCCCTATGGGAGCAAACCTTTCAGCTTTTAAGTCTGAAGATAAAGCAAAAAAAACACAAGAGGAATTTGGAGGCGAAATCTATAATTGGAATGAAATAAAATCAAAATTTCAATAATAATAAAGAATGAAAAATATAATGATAATATTTCTACTATTCTCTTTAGTAGGACATTCAAAAACAATTGAAGTTTGCTCTTCTTGTAAAACAAAATCTATTCAAGTGGCTGTGTCAAAAGCTGTTGATGGAGATACCGTTTTGATAAAAAAAGGACTGTATAAAGAGTTTGATATTTTCGTAGATAAAAGTATTCATATCATAGGAGAAAATAATCCCATTATTGATGGAGAAAAGAAAGGTTATGTTTTTAAAATTCAAGCAGATAATTTTACTTTGTCGGGGCTAACAATTAAAAATGTAGAACAATCTTATACTAAAGATTATGCCGCCGTTTTAGTTATGAGAAGTAAAAATTTTAGAATAGAAAACAATATTTTAGAACAGGTATTCTTTGGTTTTATGATTGAAAAATCTAAATATGGAATCATTAGTAATAATGAAGTGTCAAGTAATGCCCAAAAAGAAGCAAGTTCGGGAAATGGAGTACACATGTGGCATTGTAAAAATATGAGAGTAGAAGGAAATAAAGTTCACAATTTGAGAGATGGTTTATATTTTGAATTTGTGAGTCATAGTTTTATTTCAAACAATACAAGTTATAAAAACCTACGATATGGTTTGCATTTTATGTTTTCTAATAATAATGAATACCATCACAATGAATTTAAAAATAACGGAGCTGGAGTTGCCGTAATGTTTTCAAAATTCATAAAAATGCACCACAATACATTTCATTTTAATTGGGGAACGGCATCGTATGGACTTTTATTAAAAGAAATTTATGACGGAGAAATACATCACAATTATTTTGAACAAAATACAATAGGAATTAATATAGATGGGTGTACTCGAATGAATTATGAAAACAATCACTTTGTTAGAAATGGCTGGGCTATTAAGTTTACAGGAGGATGCTACTTAAACAGTTTTATGTTTAATAATTTTATGAATAATTCATTTGATTTGTCTTACAATAGCAAATTGAATGATAATAAATTTGAAGCTAATTATTGGAGTGATTACACCGGTTATGACCTCGATAAAGATGGAATAGGAGATGTGCCATATCGCCCCGTAAAATTGTTTTCATATATAGTTAATCAAACGCCAGAAACACTAGTGTTACTGAGAAGTTTGTTTGTCGATATTATTAATTTTTCGGAGAAAGTATCTCCTGTTTTTACCCCAGATGATTTGGTAGATAGTAAACCTATAATGAAAGAAATTCATGATAAATATTAAAAACTTACATAAAAAATTTGGTAAGCTTGTCGTTTTGGACGATCTAAATTTAGAAATAAATAAAGGAGGTGTTTTTGCTATTTTAGGACCTAATGGTTCAGGAAAAACAACTTTAATAAAATCTATTTTGGGAATGGTGATTCCTAATAAAGGTGAAATTCTATATAAAGGTGAAAGTGTTTTAAAACAATGGGAATACCGAAAAGACTTAAATTACTTGCCACAAATAGCAAACTTTCCAGCAAACTTAACAGTAGTAGAACTTATCAATATGGTGAAAAACTTGAGAAGTTCGGCAACGAATGAAAAAGAATTGATTTCGCTATTTGGTTTAACACCTTTTTTAAAACAAAAATTAGGAAACCTATCAGGAGGAACAAAACAAAAAGTTAATATAGTGCTAACTTTTATGTTCGACAATAATTTAATAATTCTTGATGAGCCTACCACAGGTTTAGACCCAATAGCGCTAATTTATTTAAAAGATTTAATAAATAAAGCGAAAGAGGAAGGTAAAACGGTTTTAATAACAAGCCATATAATGAGTTTTGTAGAAGAAATTTCAGATGAAATAGTATTCTTGCTAGACGGTAAAATCTATTTTAAAGGCTCTATTGATGAAATAAGAAGAGAAACAAATAGTACAACATTAGAAATTGCGATAGCTAACCTTATAAAAAAACAATATGCTTAAGATATTAAAATACAGTATTTTCGATTTATTGCGTAGCCGTTGGAGCTATGTTTATTTTTTCTTTTATTTACTTTTAGGATTTGTTCTTTTGTTTTTGAATAGCGATATGAATAAAGCTATTATTACTTTAATGAATATTATTATAGTCTTAACTCCTTTAATTGGAACTATTTTTGGAATTATGTATTATTATAATTCCAAAGAATTTACAGAATTACTCCTTGCTCAACCCATTAAGCGAAGTAAAATATTTATGGGGCAATACATCGGTATTTCTTTATCGCTAACGCTAAGTTTGGTGTTGGGACTAGGGATTCCATTTGTAGCTTACGGTTTGTTTAAGTCGGCAGCTATATTCGATTTTACATTGTTACTTGTTGTCGGTAGTTTTTTGAATTTTATATTTGTAGCTTTGGCTTATAATATATCATTGTCAACCGAAAATAAAATTAAAGGCTTTGGCTATGCTATCTTAATGTGGTTGTTTTTAGCTGTAATTTATGATGGATTGTTCTTAATCTCTTTAGTAATGTTCAACGAATATCCTTTAGATAAGTTCTCTTTAGCTGCAACCATGTTTAATCCTATTGATTTATCCAGAATATTAATTCTTTTAAAATTAGATATTTCAGCACTGTTGGGTTATACAGGGGCTGTATTCAAAGCATTTTTTGGAACAGCTTATGGTATGTTCTCATCTATGGGGATTTTAATATTGTGGGTTTTATTTCCTGTTTTAAATATAATTAGAAAATCGAATAAGAAAGATTTTTAAGTAGGAAATGCTAATCCTATTTTGAAATTAAAACTTTACTCTATAAGATTGAATACGCTTAATAAATAGTATGTTTTCTTCCTTGTTTCTGTGCATTTCAAAAATAAATTCTATATTTTAATATAGTATTTAATTATTCATTTGGTGTGAAAAGTAGGAGGGAGATATGGAGCATTGAACAACATCATATCGTTTGAATATATACTGATGCTAATTCAATTATGAGGAATTGCGTTAGAGATGGAAGTGTTAGCTTTTTGTTTCTTTTTTATTAGTAATAACTTAGCAAAAAAGAGCGATTTTATGAGCTCCTTTTGGGCTTTAGTGCACTATAAAAAAAATAAAAACTAGAAACAGACAGCTTGTTTAAACGCCCATAAAAAAAAGGATAAACATTATAATTTAACAATTAATTATAAAATAACAATTAATAATTGATTAAGATATAAGGTATAACTTTGTATATTTGCAAAAAAAATATTCATTAACGAATTGAAAAATGAAAAGAATAATTAAAAGTGCTTTATTGATTGCTGGAACTTCGGCAATGTTGGCTAGTTGTGCTACTTTAGCAAAACAACATAAGAAAGACCATTCGGTAACATTAGATCCTGAACAAAAAGGAGCTTTGGTATTTGTAAACGGAGAATATAAAGGAAAATCACCAGTCGTATTGGATGTAAAACCTAAAGAAAAATATGAAGTAACTTACTTAAAAAAATCTTATTTGTCAAAGACATTTAATGTAGAGAGTAAAGTTTTAAAAAAATGGGTAATTCGAGATATTTTTGCTGGAGCTGCAATTGGTGCTCCTGTTACTTTATTGATCGATCACCTTACTGGAGCATGGAAAGGAGTTGACGAAAATAAAATTCCTAAGGCTTTGACGCATTGGAGTAAAGTAGAAAATCCCAATGATTATTTAAATCAATTGTTTCAAATAGAAGATTTATATTTTGAAACAGGAAGTTCAACTATTAAAAATTCTTCATATACTAATT
>CAMZKF010000282.1 GCA_947311095.1 uncultured Flavobacteriales bacterium | reverse complement strand
GGTCGCTGGTGACTTGCAGTTTATTTTGAATGCCCAATCCTATTATTGTGTTTTCGAATCCGTCATTATTTAATAGTGCTTCGCTTTCTATCATAGAATTAGATATATTACAGCAACACTTAAAGGAGTGGATACCAATTTTTTTTCGGTTTGTAATATATCTAATTCTATGATAGAAGGCGAAGCACTATTAAATAAAGACGGATTCGAAAACACAATAATAGGATTGGGCATTCAAAATAAACTGCAAGTCACCAGCGACCCTCGTTACAGCAATTCGGTAACCGCCTATGGATTGTTGAGGCATAAAAAATTATCTAAAAATAACAAAAAAGCATTCAAACCATTGATACTTACTGTAAGTGGCGTATTTTCTATCAATCCAGAATTTGACAATCAATACATGATAACTTCGCTTAATTATGCCAAAAATTTATTTGAATATGGAAATTCAATCACGGCTTTAGAGCTAAGTTTGACCAATAAATCCGACGCTAAATGGGTGAAAAAAGAAATAGAAAAGCAAGTAGGAAGTAAATACATCGTAAAAACACGTTACGAGCAAAACGAACTAATATTCAAGACCAATGAAACCGAAAAATGGATGGTTTTTTTAATTTTAGGATTTATTTTAATCCTATCTACATTTAACATAATCGCATCAATAAGCATGTTACTTTTCGACAAACAAAAAGACATCAAAACATTGATTAGCATGGGAGCAACAAAACAATTGATTCAGCGAATTTTCTTTTTAGAAGGAATGTTTATCAACCTATTGGGAGGTTTTTTGGGCATTGTAGTCGGTTTAATTGTATCCTACTTACAATTCAAATATCATTTTGTTGAATTGCAAAACTCGGTAATCGATTATTGGCCTGTCGAAATAAAATTAGAAGACCTCATTCTTGTTCTTACAACAGTAGTAACCATAGGGTTTTTGTCGTCATATTTACCTGTAAAATACCTAATTAGAAAACAATTTAGCGATAGTTTTTAAAACGAATAGAACACATTAATTTTCCTAAGCTATTTTTTTGTAGGGCGTTTAATACCAACCTAAGTTTGTAGTATAGTACATTAAATAATCAACTAAAGTTTCGTACCTTTAACCTGAAAAACTCATTATATTAAGCTGATGGGATATTACCTTTAATTAGTTTCATTCTCCTCCTACTGACGCTAATGTAGTTAATGTATTTTATATTCGAGTAAAAAAGGAAAGTGGGGTTAATAAAGTTTTTTATAAAGGGTAAAGAAATTATTAGGTGAAAAAACGGGATTGAATTACCGCTCAATCCCGAAAGAGGTTCTGAACTATAGACGAATATTATTCCCACTGTTCATTACAAATATAAACAAAAATTTAGTAATTTATTAATCTTCTTCAAATTCAATTGAAATATTATTAATGGGTTTTTTCTCTTCTTTTACGCCTAATTTCTTGAGCCATTTAGGTGTTTTTTTAGGTGTTTTTTCCGCTTCCTTTATTTCGTCTGGCAATTCTACTTCTACGCTGTCTTCTTCTTCCCAGTTTTCAATTTCAAAAGTAGGAGCTGTTTTATCTTTGTCCATTGGCTTTAATGCCGAATCTCCTTTAAATAAACCAAATTCATCTTTTAGAATGCTTTTTACATTTTGCTTTTCTTCTTGCATTGCTTTTTTTCTGTTTTCCTTCCGTTCTTTTTTGTCTAAAGCATATTGAGGGTCATCTAAATTACCAAACAAATGAATGAATAATTTTTTGCCCATTCCATCGTCTTCAATAGGTCCAAAATCGGTTGCATTCTTGTTTTTTAAAAGTAAATCTCTTAGGTTAAAACTGAGGTGATAATCAATGTCATTGTTAAACTTATGAAAACCACTAATATTTATGTCCATAAGGTTTGTTTTGAGTATGGTTTTAGGAATGTGGATGGTGTTATTATTTATTTCGATTAAACTATTTAGTTCTGAAAACTTTATTTTGTTTGCCTTATTTATAATTCTCTTTGTGTCTATAACCTTACTGATTAATTTATTTTCATCAAAGTAATTTGCTAAACTTATTAAAGGTGCGTAGTTGGTTAAAATTCCTTTTTCAATTTTTGTTCTTGCTTTAATTTTTATGGACGGGGTTATTAAGGTTAGATTAGTTGTGAAATCCATACTGAAATCCAACAATAAATTGCCAATTCCTTTTATGTTTTTATGAGTCAATTCTGATTGTCCAAAATTATCTACGGATTCAAAAAATGTTTGAATATCAATTTTTTCTAATCTTGAAGTTCCTCTGCTCTTAAAATTATAATCAGCTAATTGTTCTAGGTTAGCACTAAATAAAGCATTTCCTTTACTTGTTTTAAATTTTACGTTTTTAGCTGTAAGTATTTTGTTTTTTAAGCTAAATGTACCCGTTATATTTTTTGCTGTAAAATGATTGTAACTTAAATTATTAATTTTTGTATTTACTTTTATAACCATTCGTTTTGGAAAAAACAAAGTGTCCGTTTGACTACTTATTTCTTTATTTGAATGAAGCTGTTGCATAATATTACTCAAATCAACTTGAGTTGATTCTAAATTAGCATCAACCCAAATGGTTTGTGTTTTATTAAACAATGCTGACACAACATTTTTTAGATGAGCATTCAAATTAATTTCAGAATTAGCTATTGTAGTAGAAAAATTTTGTAAACTAAAATCATTCTGTTGCAAAATTCCCATTCCATTTGTTTTAGAAAACTTTAGATTATTCTTACTGCTTAAAAAAGTAACGTCGTTTAATTTTACTGTTCCTTTAGAACTTTTTAATACAAAAGTGTTTCCTCTATACCCTCCTAATACAGCATAGTTAATAGTAGCCAAACCTGTCATTTCTTCAATTTCGTCACTATCTAAAAAATCTTTTATTACACCTAAATTTAGCTCTGCTTTCAATTCCGATTCTATTTGTAATTTAGAGAAATCTTTCAAGATTAATTGCCCCGAAAAAAAACCTCCTTCATTACTCAGTTTTCCTGTAATATCTTTTAAAATAAGGATAGAATTAACACCTTTGTTTTTATTTGAAAACGAACCGTTAAACGATAGGTCAGAAAGAGAAATATTGTTTTTTGTCTCAGTTATAGCACCTTGTACCAAATTAAATTTAGCTTCTATTTTTGGAATGTCATCTGGCTTTATTTCTCCTTTTAAATCAGCATTAAAAGTTAAAAGACCTTTTGTGTTGTATTTTTTTAAAGCACTCATAAATCGAGAAGGGAAAACAGAGAACATAGATAAAAAATCAATGTTTTTTCCTTTAATATTCAAATCAATATAAGGGGGCGTTCCAAGTTCAGAAACGTAATCTCCTTTTATTCCAAACCTTAAATCTTCAATTGTCAAATCTCCTTTGTTTATTGTATAGGCTTGTTTTTGGGAGTCAATTAATAAATCTAAATCTAAACTTGCATTCTTATTTGAAATATAGGTAATACTGTCTGTCATAAATTCTTTTACAAACATTTCACTATTTGTTTTAAGCTCGTATTTTATGTCAGAAAAATGACCTTTAAAATATAATTTATTAGACGTTACATCAATAACTTGATTTATTTTTTCGTTATTAAATCTAATGCTTACGTCTGAAAAAGCAACTTTTTCTAGGTCGAAAGTAAATTGACTTTTTTTAGTGATTGTATCTTTTTTTAAAATCGAATAGTTGGTTATTTCTTCGTTATTTATTTTAAGGTTAGCTACTGTATTGGAAGCTTTTATATTTTTAACTTCATACTTTCCTCCTATTAAATCTAGAAAATTAAAATTTAAGTACAAATACTCTATCGAAAGCATGGTGTCTTTTTTAGATTCACTCAATTTGTCGGCAATAAAAACATTAGAAAAACGTAAAGAAGCCATAGGAAATTGATCGATAAGTGTCAAATCTATATTTTTAACATTTACTGGAATGGCTAATTTTTCATTAATTTGTTCTAAAGCATATTTTTTTAATTCCTCTTCATAAATATTAGCTACAAGAACTGAAGTTCCTAATAAAAGAGCAAATAATAAACCGACAGAAGCTATAATTCGCTTTGTCCATTTCCACCATATAAAATTTTCTTTTTCTTTCAAATCGTATAAAATAAGTTATATTTAATCTTTTTTATTGGGTATTTCCCTTATCGAGTGGAGTAGCCAATATATGTATGTTTTTTTATTATAACACTCAAAAAAAACAAAAAAGAATGCCGTTTCAATATTTAGATAAACTTATGAATCATACTGAAAAATATCTTTTTTTACGCTCTATTATTTGTTTTTTAGTAAACTAGACTTACAAAAATAAAGTGATATAGGTAGCTATTTACAAAGACTAACGAAAGATATCCTTTATTTGTTGTTGAAAATAACAAGTAATGCTTATCCGCTTGTTTCCCCAAGACGGAAAAAGTGTCCTTAATTTTCTCTACGCTCTGTGTCTTCAAGCCAGACAGGCTCTTCATTTTTTTATTTATTCTCTTTTATTTCTTTTTAAAGGTATAAATGAGACCGTTTCACTT
>CAMZKF010000281.1 GCA_947311095.1 uncultured Flavobacteriales bacterium | reverse complement strand
TACAGCTCATATTGAGTATGAAACAGAAGCTAGACACTACGCTCACGTAGATTGTCCAGGTCACGCCGATTATGTAAAAAACATGGTTACAGGTGCTGCTCAAATGGATGGAGCTATTCTTGTTTGTGCTGCAACTGATGGTCCAATGCCTCAAACTAGAGAGCATATCCTATTATCGAAACAAGTAAACGTGCCTAAATTGGTTGTGTTTATGAATAAAGTAGATATGGTTGATGATGAAGAATTGTTAGAGTTAGTTGAAATGGAATTAGAAGAGTTGTTAGAGTCTTATGACTATAATGATACTCCTATTCTTGCAGGTTCAGCTTTAGGTGCTTTGAATGGAGATGCTAAATGGGTTGATTCTGTTAAGAAATTAATGGATACAGTTGATTCATGGATTCCAACACCAGAAAGAGATGTTGAAAAACCATTCTTGATGTCTGTTGAAGATGTGTTTTCTATTACAGGTCGTGGAACAGTTGCAACAGGAGCTATTGAAACAGGTGTTATAAACACAGGAGAATCAGTTGAAATTATAGGAATGCAAGCTGATAATGCCGTTATGACATCAACAGTTACAGGAGTAGAAATGTTCCGTAAAATATTAGATGAAGGAAGAGCTGGTGAAAACGTAGGTCTTTTATTAAGAGGTATTGATAAAGCTGATATCAAAAGAGGAATGGTTATCGCTAAACCAGGTTCAATTACACCGCATGCTAAATTTAAAGCAGAGGTTTATGTATTGAAAAAAGAAGAAGGTGGACGTCACACTCCATTCCATAATAGATACCGTCCACAGTTCTATTTTAGAACATTAGATGTTACAGGGACAATTACTTTAGAAGAAGGACGTGAAATGGTTATGCCAGGAGATAACGTTACTATCGATGTAGAGTTAATTACTCCAGTAGCAATGGATTTAGGTTTACGTTTTGCTATACGTGAAGGTGGTAGAACAGTAGGAGCTGGTCAGGTAACTGAAATAGTAGCTTAATAATACTAATATAATATAACAAAAAGGTGCTCGATTTTTCGAGTAACCTTTTTGTTATATATTTTAAAATTAACACCTTTGTGTGTTGTATTTTTAATTACGGGTGTAGCTCAGTTGGTAGAGCACTGGTCTCCAAAACCAGGTGTCGGGAGTTCGAGTCTCTCCACCCGTGCATATATTAACTTAATAGATTTTTAACTGTGGCAGAAATTATCGCATATATTAAAGACTCAAAAGAAGAATTACTTCATAAAGTGTCTTGGCCTACATGGAAAGAGTTGCAGTCAAGTGCAATTTTAGTATTAGTAACATGTATTATTATTTCTTTGTTTATTTGGCTTATGGATTATACTTTTGGAATAACGCCACTCAAAGAAGGAGATAGTGGTTGGAGAGGTGTTTTAGGATACTTTTATGAAATGTTTAATTCATCTTCAAAATAATTTATAATGGCTGAAGTTAAAAAAAGATGGTACGTTATTCGTGCTATTAGTGGGAAAGAAAAAAAGGTAAAAGAACAATTAGAAATTGAAATAGAAAGACAAAATTTGTCTGATTATGTTGAGCAAATTCTAATACCAACAGAAAAAGTTTATCAAATTAGAAACGGTAAAAAAATCAGTAAAGAAAAAAATTATTTACCAGGATATGTTCTAATTGAAGCAGCACTAGTTGGAGAAGTAGAGCACGTTATACAATCTACAAATAATATTATTGGTTTTCTAGGAGGGGAAAAAGGAGGAGATCCTTTACCTATGAGAGAGTCAGAAGTGAACAGAATATTGGGGAAAGTTGATGAGTTAGCTGAATCCGATGAAGAAATGAACGTTCCTTATGTAGTAGGCGAAGCAGTTAAAGTTATAGATGGACCATTTAATAATTTTAACGGAATAGTTGAAGAAATAAACGAAGAAAAGAAAAAGCTTAAAGTAATGGTTAAAATTTTCGGTCGTAAAACACCTTTAGAATTAAACTATACACAAGTGACAAAAGAGAATTAAGATAGTGTACTAGTCGATTAAAGCTTCCCGACGAATACGCATAATAAATAAATAACAATGGCAAAAGAAGTAAGTGGATTAATAAAACTTCAGATTAAAGGTGGAGCGGCAAATCCTTCGCCACCAGTAGGACCTGCATTAGGTGCTAAAGGTGTAAATATCATGGAGTTCTGTAAGCAGTTTAATGCTAGAACTCAAGATAAAGCGGGGAAAGTATTGCCTGCTGTAATCACTGTATATTCCGATAAGTCTTTTGATTTTGTAATAAAAACACCTCCAGCTGCAGTTCAATTATTAGAGGCAGCTAAGTTGAAAAAAGGTTCTTCAGAATCTAATAAACTTAAGGTAGGTAACGTAACTTGGGAACAAGTTCAAGCTATTGCAGAAGATAAAATGGCAGATTTAAACTGTTTCACAATTCATTCAGGAATGAAGATGGTTGCGGGAACAGCAAGAAGCATGGGATTAACAGTTAAAGGAAAAGCTCCTTGGGAAGTATAATCTGAATAAACAGAAAAAATTATGGCACTGACGAAGAAGAGAAAAGAAGCCTTAGCTAAATATGATAGCGAAAAGGTATATTCATTGGACGAAGCTTCAAAAATTATCAAAGAAATATCAAACACAAACTTTGATTCTTCTATTGATGTGGCGGTAAGATTGGGTGTGGACCCACGTAAGGCTAACCAAATGGTTAGAGGAACAGTATCTTTACCTCACGGAACAGGAAAGGATGTAAAAGTATTGGTGTTGTGTACAGCTGATAAAGAAAAAGAAGCATTAGAAGCAGGTGCTGATTACGTAGGTTTAGATGAGTTTATCACCAAAATTAAAGGTGGGTGGACTGATGTAGATGTAATTATCACTATGCCATCAGTAATGGGAAAAGTAGGTGCTTTAGGTCGTATTTTAGGACCTAGAGGATTAATGCCAAACCCTAAAACTGGTACGGTTACAATGAATGTAGCTCAAGCTGTAACAGATGTAAAAGCTGGAAAAATTGACTTTAGGGTTGATAAATTTGGTATTATACATGCTGCTATAGGTAAAGCTTCTTTCGAATCAGAAAAAATTGCAGAAAATGCAAAAGAATTGATTTCAACGCTAATAAAACTTAAACCAACTGCTGCGAAAGGAACTTATATTAAGAGCCTTTCTATATCAAGCACGATGAGTCCAAGTATTAAAGTAGAGTCAAAATCAATTGATGTATAACTGCTAAAAATGTAACAAAACATGACCAGAGAAGAAAAACAAAATGCAATTGAGGTCTTAACTGACAGACTTGCTGAATCTGGAATATTTTATGTTGCAGACACTTCAGAACTAACAGCGGAAGCGACTAGTTTATTAAGAAGAGCCTGTTTCAAAGAAAATGTTCAATTGAGCGTAGTTAAAAATACATTGCTGAAAAAAGCAATGGAAAAAGTTGAAGGTAAAGATCTTGCAGAGATGTATGATGTTTTGGCTGGTCCAACAGCAATAATGTTTGCAGAAGTAGGAAATGCTCCGGCTAAAATCATAAAAGAATTTCGTAAGAAAAATGATAAGCCTCTTTTAAAAGCAGCCTACGTTGAAGAAACAGTATATATTGGAGACGATCAATTACAAGCTCTTGTTGACATTAAGTCTAAAGAGGAAATGATTGGAGAAGTAATAGGATTACTTCAGTCGCCTGCTAAAAATGTATTGTCAGCTCTTCAGTCTGGAGGTAGCACTATTGCGGGACTAGTGAAAACTTTATCTGAAAGATAAAACAAGAATTAAAATAAATAAGTAAAATCAAACAAGTACGAAAGTACTAAAATAAATTATTATGGCGGATATCAAAGCTATGGCAGAAAGTTTAGTAAACTTAACTGTAAAAGAAGTAAACGAATTAGCAACAATCTTAAAAGATGAGTACGGAATCGAACCAGCAGCAGCTGCAGTAGCAGTAGCAGCAGGTGGAGCAGGTGCTGAAGCTGCTGAAGAAAAAACTGAATTTGATGTTGTTCTTAAAGCAGCAGGTGTAGCAAAATTAAAAGTTGTAAAAGCTGTTAAAGAATTAGCAGGTTTAGGACTTAAAGAAGCTAAAGAATTAGTAGATTCAGCTCCAACAAACATTAAAGAAGGAGTTTCTAAAGATGAAGCAGAAGCTTTAAAAACTGCTCTTGAAGAAGTAGGTGCAGAAGTAGAAGTTAAGTAATTATATTACGATTACAATTTAGGTTTAGGTACTTCCGTCTGACGGAATGTACCTAAACCCTTTTGTGTATAATAGAGATTCTATTTGCTCAAATAAAGTATTTAACATTTGTTTAATTTAAACATTTACGCCTTGGCAACCGAAACTAATATTCCAAAAAGAGTCAACTTTGCATCTAGTATGCACCGTTCTGACTATCCAGATTTTTTAGATGTTCAATTGAAATCTTTTCAAGAATTTTTTCAATTAGAAACTACACCAGAAAATCGTTCCGATGAAGGTTTATTCAAAGTTTTTTCAGAAAACTTTCCTATAACGGATACAAGAAACCAATTTGTATTGGAATTTCTTGATTATTTTATTGATCCACCACGTTACACCGTTGATGAATGTGTAGAAAGGGGATTAACTTACGCTGTACCTTTAAAAGCAGTATTAAAGCTTTATTGTACAGATGAAGAACATGAAGATTTTGAGACAATAGTACAAGAAGTTTATCTTGGAACTATTCCTTATATGACACCAAAAGGATCTTTTGTAGTAAACGGTGCTGAAAGAGTTATCGTTTCTCAATTACATCGATCTCCTGGTGTATTCTTTGGTCAGAGTAGCCATGCAAATGGAACAAAACTATATTCTGCTAGAGTTATACCTTTTAAAGGGTCTTGGATTGAATTTGCGACAGACATTAATAGTGTAATGTACGCTTATATCGACCGAAAAAAGAAATTACCTGTTACCACACTTTTCCGTGCTATCGGTTATCAAAGTGATAAAGATATTTTAGAAATTTTTGATCTTGCCGATGAAGTTAAAGTATCTAAATCAGGTCTTAAGAAAATTGAAGGTAGAAAATTAGCTGCTCGTGTACTTAAAACATGGGTTGAAGATTTTGTTGATGAAGATACGGGTGAAGTTGTTTCTATCGAAAGAAATGAAGTAATTATTGATCGTGAAGTGATTCTTGAAAAAGAACACATGGAAATGATTTTAGATGCTGGAGTTAAAACAGTTATTCTTCATAAAGAAGATATTAACGCTGGAGACTTTGCTATTATTTATAATACACTTCAAAAAGATACCTCTAATTCAGAAAAAGAAGCGGTAGAATATATTTATAGATTATTACGTAACGCTGAACCACCAGATGAAGAAACTGCTAGAGGAGTTATAGATAAATTATTCTTCTCAGAGCAACGTTATGATTTGGGAGAAGTAGGTCGTTATAGAATTAATAAAAAATTAGAACTTACTGAATCATTAGAACAAAGAGTTTTAACAAAAAATGATATTATTTCAATTGTTAAATATCTTATCAAATTGGTTAATTCTAAAACCGATGTAGATGATATTGATCACTTAAGTAACAGACGTGTTAGAACTGTTGGAGAACAATTACATAATCAATTTGGTGTAGGTTTAGCTCGTATGGCTAGAACCATTAGAGAAAGAATGAACGTTAGAGATAACGAAGTTTTTACTCCTATTGATTTGATTAATGCGAAAACATTATCAGCTGTAATTAATTCATTCTTTGGAACAAATCAATTGTCTCAATTTATGGATCAAACAAATCCCTTGGCTGAAGTTACGCATAAACGTAGATTATCAGCCCTTGGACCTGGAGGACTTTCGAGAGAAAGAGCAGGGTTTGAAGTAAGGGATGTTCACTATACTCACTATGGTAGATTATGTACAATTGAATCTCCAGAGGGACCAAATATTGGACTTATTTCTTCTTTAGCTGTTTACGCTAAGGTTAATAAATTAGGTTTTATAGAAACTCCTTATAGAGAAGTGAAAGAAGGTGTGATTGTATTGGATAAAGATCCTGTTTACATGACAGCAGAAGAAGAGGATAATATGAATATCGCTCAGTCTATTGCTAAAACCGATAAGGAAGGAAACTTCTTAACTAAACGTGTTAAAACACGTTTTGAAGGAGATTATCCAATGTCTTTACCAGAGGATATTAACTATATCGATGTTGGAGCGAATCAAATTGCTTCTATTGCGGCATCTTGTATTCCTTTCTTGGAACACGATGATGCAAATAGAGCGTTGATGGGATCAAACATGCAACGTCAAGCAGTTCCTTTATTAAAACCTCATTCCCCTATTGTAGGGACAGGTATTGAGGAATTGATAGCAAGATATTCAAGAGTTCTTCATCATGCTGAAGGTACAGGTGAAGTTGTATATGTTGATGCTAATGAAATTCATGTTAAATATGATTTGTCGCATGAAGAAAAACTAGTTCGTTTTGAAGATGAAATCAAAGTTTATAAATTGATTAAAAACAGAAAAACGAATCAAGGAACTTCTATTACTTTAAAACCTTTAGTTGTTAAAGGTCAAAAATTAGTAAAAGGAGATGTTCTTGTTGAAGGTTATGGAACTCAAAAAGGAGAGTTAGCTTTAGGGCAAAATCTAAAAGTAGCATTTATGCCTTGGAAAGGGTATAACTTTGAGGATGCAATTGTAATTTCTGAAAGAATAGTTAAAGAAGATGTATTTACCTCTATT
>CAMZKF010000280.1 GCA_947311095.1 uncultured Flavobacteriales bacterium | reverse complement strand
TAAATTAATTACCTATAATTATTTTATAAATAATCTAATAAATATAAATGTTACAAAAATACGACGTAATAGTAGTTGGCGGAGGTCATGCAGGAAATGAAGCTGCTGCTGCTGCTGCAAATTTAGGGGTGAAAACGCTAATGATAACCATGAACATGGAAACCATTGGGCAAATGAGTTGCAACCCTGCAATTGGTGGAATAGCTAAAGGGCAAATTGTAAAAGAAATTGATGCTCTTGGTGGATATACTGGAATAGTTACCGATAAAAGTGCGATACAATTCAAATTACTTAACCTTAGTAAAGGACCTGCTATGTGGAGTCCAAGAGCTCAATGCGATAGAACGTTATTTTCTAGAACTTGGCGATTAACTTTAGAAAGTTTACCAAATTTAGATTTTTGGCAAGACATGGTTACAGGACTTATTGTAGATAATAATAAAGTAATTGGAGTAAAAACTGGAATTGGAATGGAGATAATGGCTAAGAAAGTTATCTTAAATTCTGGCACATTTTTGAACGGAACTATACACCTTGGTGAAAAACAATTTGGTGGTGGAAGAATGGGAGAAAAAGCAGCTTTTGGAGTTACCGAAGATTTGGTAAAACTTGGTTTTGAATCAGGAAGAATGAAGACAGGAACTCCTCCTAGAGTAGATGGAAGAACCATAGATTTTTCTAAAATGGAAGAACAAGCTGGAGATGAAAACCCTATGAAATTTTCTTATAGCAACGAAACTAATTTTTTGAATAAACAAAAAAGTTGTTGGATTACTTATACCAATTCGGAGGTTCATGAAATGCTAAAAACAGGTTTTGACCGTTCTCCAATGTTTAATGGTGCAATCAAAAGCGTAGGACCTAGATATTGTCCTTCTATAGAAGATAAAGTAAATAGATTTGCACATAGAGAGCGTCATCAAATATTTGCAGAACCTGAAGGATGGGATACCATAGAATATTACATTAATGGTTTTAGCACTAGTCTTCCAGAAGATGTACAACAAAAAGCTTTGAGAATGATACCTGGTTTTGAAAACGCTAAAATGTTTAGACCTGGTTATGCTATTGAATACGATTACTTCCCTCCTACTCAACTAAAACACACTTTAGAAACGAAGTTGGTAGAAGGTTTGTATTTTAGTGGTCAAATAAATGGAACAACTGGTTATGAAGAAGCAGCTAGTCAAGGTTTGATGGCTGGTATAAATGCAGCCTTGAGTGTAAAAGAAAAAGAACCTTTTATACTTTCTCGTTCGGAGGCTTATATTGGAGTTTTGATTGATGATTTAATTACAAAAGGAACAGAAGAACCTTACAGAATGTTTACTTCTCGTGCCGAATATCGTATTCTTTTGAGACAAGATAATGCAGACATTAGACTTACAGAAAAATCGAATGCAATTGGTTTAGCTTCAGACGAAAGATTAAAACAAGTACTACATAAGAAAGAAGAAACAGAAAAACTAATTAAATTTATAAAGAAAACTTCTATTTCTCCAGAAAAAATAAATACTATACTAAAAGAAAAAGGTTCGTCTCCTTTAAAACAAAAAGTAAAAATAGATACCGTTTTATCGAGACCAAAATTAGTTTTAGAAGATTTTATAAAAGTAAGTTTACCTTTACAAGAATATATAAATAACATAGATTATAATGTAAGAAGTATAAAAGAACAAGCAGAAGTTTTAATAAAATATAGAGGATATTTAGAAAGAGAACAAGATGTAGCCGATAAACTTTCGAGGTTGGAATATGTTAAAATTTCGGACGATATAGACTACTTTAAATTTTCTTCTTTATCTAATGAATCAAAAGAAAAATTAAATAAAATAAAACCTAAAACTTTAGGTCAAGCATCTAGAATAAGTGGAATAAAACCTTCGGATATTTCTATACTTATGATTTATTTAGGAAGATAATTAATTATAAATATAAACACGTTTCACGTGAAACATAAATACAAACAAATAGAAAACACAATATAAAATGGCAGAATTAACTTTAAAAAACAACAAAATAAATACAGTTGGAGACTTACCAAAAATAGGAGAAAAAGCTCCAGTATTTAAAATGATTAAAAACGATTTATCAGTTTTTAAACTCAACCAATACAAAGGTAAAAGAGTAATACTAAATATATTCCCAAGTTTAGATACTCCAACTTGTGCAGCGTCGGTTAAAAATTTTAATAAAGAAGCTGGTAAATTAGATAATACAAAAGTACTTTGTATTTCGAGAGATTTACCATTTGCAAACGCAAGATTTTGTGGAGCAGAAGGAATAGAAAATGTAGAAACTTTATCTGATTTTGAAGCTGGTAAATTTGGTAAAAATTATAAACTTACCATTAAGAATGGACCTTTAAAAAATCTATTTTCGAGATGCGTAATTGTACTTGATGAAAATCATAAAATTATTTACACAGAACAAGTATCTGAAATTACAAACGAACCAAATTACGAAAAAGCATTAACTTCTTTAAAATAAACATTATATACAATAGTATTTTAAAAAGCGATTATATTAATTTATAATCGCTTTTTTTTATTTTACGTTTCACGTGAAACATTATTTTATAATATATCTCAGGATATTTAATTAATTTTAATTTTTCATTCATTAAAAGTATTTTTCCAAAACAAAACAAAACAACATCTATAGGTTTAAAATTATATAAAAACATAAAAACAATATTTGGTATTTCATTTCCTTTTACTTCTATATAATACCAAAAGAACATCAAAATAAGCTAAATAAACCGTTTATTTTTAGTTTATTTTTAGCTCATTTTAATATTTATTCAACATAAACAATTTTACCATTCAAAGGATAATAAATAAAACTATAACTTACAATAAAATAAGAATTAGTTATATCATTTATAAACCTAAAATTATTTACATATTCTAATTTTAAAACCGATTTTTCTTCATTTAAAAAAGTTATATTCATAAAAGATAAAAAAGGTTTATAGAATTCTTTTTGAAAAAATATATTTTCAATAAAAAACAACATTAAACAAATAATAACACATTTATACATAATACATTTTTTTACAATTAATAAATTAAATATTAAAACTCT
>CAMZKF010000279.1 GCA_947311095.1 uncultured Flavobacteriales bacterium | reverse complement strand
TTCAAGCATTAATACCAATTAAATAATGAAATGCAATTTATAAATAGTTTTATTATCTCTTATACTTCTTCAAATAAAATAACAATAGCTAAGGCTATTCTAATTTTATTTTCATCGTCTAAGCAAAAATAAACTCTATTTTTAATAGCGCATTTCATTATTCACTTGGTGTAAGAACAACAATTCTGATTGCCGCAACTCTTATTTTCTTGAATAGGAGGGCAAGGGACACTTCCAAACGAACAATATACGCAACAATCACCTTCGTTGGGTTTTAAAAAGGCGTTACATTTTTCACATTCATAAAAAAATTGACAAGCATCTGTTGGCATTTCTTCTTCTTTTTGATGTCCACACTTTGGACATGTTAAGGTTGATTTTAGTTCAATTTTCATTTTTATTCGTTTTTAATATATTGTAAAATTATTTCGTATTCAAGCAGATAATTTTTATTTGCCTCTCATTGTGTTTTATAATTTCTATTTATGAATCTTAATGATTCGTTTGTTCTATAATGTTATAACCTGTTGAATTTATTGCTTTTTTTATTGCTTCAATGTTTGTTTTTGATTTGTCGTATTTTACCTCTATACTTCCTTTTTCATAAGAAGTATTAACTGAAGCAACTCCTTCTAATAAACCGATACTGTGATTAATGTGATTCTCGCAAGAACTGCAAGTCATTCCATCAATATTAAAATCAATACGTTTTAAATTAGGTCCATCGACATTAGTAGATGCTACTTCTTTATTGTTATAAAAAATAGAAGAATAATATGGGAAAGCAGATGTTAGCAGAACAAAGCACGTTACAAGAGAAAGAAAAAGCTTCGATTGGTAAAACGATTTTTTTTCAGTCGAATTACAATTGCACTCCATTTCTTTTTTAGGTTTTAGATTTTGATACCATGCAATTCCTAAAACAACAACAGTTAATACTAACAAATAAGGTCTAAAAGGCTCTAGCCACGAAAAAGTAGAGGCTACACCTGAAGATCCAGAAACTAGCGCTAATACAGGCATTACACAACAAAGCGAAGAGGCTAATGCTGTAAATAGTCCAGTTATCAATAATTTTAGATTTCCTTTCATTTGTTTAGTAAAATTTTATTCTCTTTTATCAATTCAAAAAAGGGCATTAAAATTATATTGTATTTCTCTGTTAAGGAATAATAAATAGTTTGAGAGCTACGTCTTTTATTTACAATAGAACGGTCTTTTAACTTTCTTAAATGTTGAGATATAGCTGATATACTCATTCCTAAAATATCACTTAAATCACAAACGCAAAGGTCGGTTTCTTGAGATAACAAATAAAGTATTTTTAATCTAGTGTTATTTCCTGCTAAATTTAAAGTGTCTGAAAGTGAATCGAATGATTCTTCGAGTTCGTTTATTGTTTCTTTACAAAAAGTTATTTGTTTAATATTAGGATTGCTCCTTACGCAACTTTTTTTTCCCATAAAACAAAGGTAATGTTATTTTATTACTTTAGCAAATGCTAAAATAACGAAAGAAAAAATTTAATTCTAATTTAAAAGGAATACTATAATTTCATTTTCTTCCGCTTACCATTTTTATAGGTTGTTTTCTCAAAAATAACTTCTCGATTAACTTCTCCTGTAATTGTAAATTCGGTACGTCTGTTTAATGCTCTTCCTTCGGGGTTGTCGGTTCCGTCTTCATTTGTATTGGGATAAATAGGTTTGCTTTCTCCATAGCCTTCGGCTGTCAATCTATCTTCACTAATTCCTTTTTTTACTAAATACTTTACTACACTTTTAGCTCTTCTTTTAGATAGGTTTAAGTTATAAGATTCCGAGCCTTTATTATCTGTATGGGCAGCAATGGTAACGGTAATGTTAGTGTTTTCTAGCATTAATTTTAATAAGGTAGTGTCTAATACCTTCATGGTACTTTCGGTAAGTTGATCGCTGTTGTATTCATATAATACGCCTTTAATAATGATTGGTTCTTTTGGAATTTTTTTCATCATGACAGTCTTATTTAATAGGATAGATGCTTCAATATGAGTTGTAGCTAAATCAATTTTTTCTGTAAAATAACCTTTTTTATTTACTTCAATTTGATATTCGTATCCCTGATCTAAATCGAGATGAAACCCACAAGAATCAACCTGTAATTTTTTAGTCAAAAAACGTTCATTAGTAACCGAATCTTTCAAATATAAAGTTATATCATAATTTTTTAAACAACCCAAAGAGTCTTTAACCTCTCCAAGTAAGTCAATTTTTATAAACTTTGAATATTTAAATTCATAAAGGTCATCGCAACAAGTTTCACTAAGTAAAGAAGTTCCGCCAGGTCTATTCGAAACTAAAAAACCTCCACTTTTTTCGGTATTTAATGTAAAATCAAGATCGTCGTAAGAGGTGTTTATTTCCTTGCCTAAAGCAGTTGCTACCGTCCATTTACTTTTTTCACCTGTGGTTTTATAGACATCAAAGCCTCCATAACCGATTTTGCCGTTAGAGCTAAAATACATTGAGCGAGTAGAAGGGTCGTAATAAGGAGTCATTTCATCTCCTGTACTGTTTATTTTAGAGCCTACATTTCGAGGAGCTTTATATTTCTTCTTTTTAGGATTGTATTCGGCATACCAAATATCCAAGCCGCCTTTTCCTCCTTGTCGGTTAGATACAAAATAGACAATTTCTCTATTTCTTTTCGATTCAAAACCGACAGCAGGTTGAGTTGTAGTTGTATTGGTTAAATTAACATTTTCGTCCATTAACACAGGTTCCGACCAATTGTTTTTATTTTTTATGGTATGATAAAGCTTACAATTAATTTCATTTTTCCAATTTTTTTGACAAATCGTAAAAAATAGTTTCAATCCATCTTTAGTTATCGTAGCATTTCCTACGTGCATATCTTCTTTGTTGATAGGGGCATTAAAAAGTCCTTTTCCTTTCCAGTTTCCCGCTGAATCTATTTTAGCAATATAAAATTTACGCAAAGGAATTTTCATGCTGTCGTGAGCTGAAATATTATAATAATCTAATCCATTGACTTTTAAAGAGCCATACAATAAGGTTCTTTCATCAAGCAAAACAGGTGAAAACTCTACGTGAGGTTTATTAATTGTAGTGTCTAAATGTTTAATTACAGCGATTGAACTAGAATCTTTCATTTGCAAAGCATAATCGCAAGATAAAATTCCATTTTTATTGAGTTTTCTAAAAGTCGGGTCTTTCACTTCTCGCAGTAGTTTTTTGAATTTTAAAAAATCTATTTTTGCTTTTTCATATTCTTCCAATGCCATAAGCATTCTCGCGTGATAATAAACAGCTAAAGGGTAGTCTTGTGCGTGAGATTTTGATAGTTTTTTAAACCACACTTCGGCCTCTTTATAATTTCGTGTATATTTATACAGCATTGCGACTTGAAAAGTAACGTCTAGTTTTTCTGGTTTTCTTTCTGACCATTCTTTATAATAATAAAGAGCGGTGTAAGTGTCTCCCAAACGTAAGGCATTTTTACCTAAGCCTTTAACCTCTTTTAATTTTAATTCACTCAGGACTTTTTTTTCTTGTGCTTGTATCTTTTCTAAAATAAAAAAAGACAGAAATCCTAACAACAATACTATTTTAAACCTAATATTTTTCATTTGCTAATATCTATCACAAGGAATTGATAATTTAGTTGGATTGTACATAGGAGTAGTATAAACAAGAGATAATTCAAGTGAACTTTTTTGAGCGTTGTAATGACTCAATGATGAAATATTGATATCGTAACTAAATCCTATATCAAATCTTTTAATCCCCATTCCAACAACAGGAATAATAGCATCATGATTTCTTCCTACTCCTGTTCTTACAAGTACGCCTGCAAATACGTTTCTAAGGATTTTAGATGTTAATTTCTTTTTTAAATTCGTTCCAAATACTAAATCTTGGGACTTTGTAGTCCACATATACAGTAGTTTGGGTTCTAGTATTATATTTTTTTTCAATCTCCAATCCAATTCTGCCGAGAAAGATTTTCGAGCTCTCAACCTTTTAGTAGTTGTATTAAAATAGGTTGCCTTAGGTCGGTTAAAATGAAAAAAGGACATACCTACTTTAGGTGTGATTTTCTCATATTTCTTAGACCAAACGACACCGAAATTAGCATCGAAAAAAGTTTGATTTGCTTGCATAGAAGATTCTCCGTTATTCAATCCATTGTCAAAAATACCAGTTTCGTAAACCCATTGATTAGGAAATGTTTGCATAGACAAATCAGTACTTTTTTGTACTATTCCTAATTGCAATCCTGCGCTAATTTTATGATTTAAAACCCGCTTGGTGTAAACTCCATTTAATTTTATTTCATTTGTTTTTTGATTGAATCCTGAGAACTGGTCTTCACTAAATAGAATCCCTATGTCGATTTCGTCCGAATAAAAATAAATTTTCTTATCTAAAGCTAAAAACATTGTTGACAACGGTTTCCCTATTTCTCTCCATTGATTTCGATAATTACCTGCAAATCGGTAAGCTCCGTCATAACGAGAAGCCATCGCAGGATTTAAAACCATTTGATTTGTATAAAATTGAGATAAGTGTAAATCTTGACTAAATGAAACGCCTCCAATAAATAGAAAAAAAACGATGAGAGTTTGTTTCATAACTACCACATTTTAGGGTTAGAATTCAAATAGGTGTTAGCCATTCTTAAATATTGATCGTAAGTAAATCCACATTTACTGCACTTATAATAACTCATAATATTTCCTACATAAGGAGTGTAATAATCTCCATTTGCATCTTGTCCCATATAGGTATATTCACAAGTTACAGTATCAAGCCACATATTTTGAGGGGATCCATCTAGAAATGGGTCGGCAGGAGTATCGCAAATTCCATCTCCAGCAGTTAGGCAATTGCTTCCATCTACCAATTCAGCATTAGCTGTTCCCGCTCCTTCAAATGTGTGTTGCAATCCGAAGTAATGCCCCATTTCATGAGCATAAACCATGAGCCCATGAGACTTAACAATCACTATTCCTCCGTCATTCATATTTGCAATACCACCCAAAGTTGCAAAGCTAGAGCCGTCGTGTGTAGTTTTTACAAAAAACATATTAATTCTATTTGCTTCATGGTAGTCGGTTTGTAATAAACTCCATTCAACAGGAGCAACTAAAGAATCGTACTGAAAATTGTCGATGTATTTAAATTCGCAAACTTCGAAAGAAACACAGATGTCACTAAAGATAGTATTTAGACCATTTATTTTTGATAAAATTGAAGCTTCTGTAATGCCTGAATTACCGAGGCTATCTTTAACAATATGAGCTATAATTGTAAATTTTTTATTCAAACAAGGTAAAGGAGGTCGCTCAATATTATCAACTTTTGAAAAAGAAGACAGTCCATTAAATGCAACAAAAATAAAAAATGAGATAACGATAAAAACACGCATAAATTTATAGTTATTTTTTAGATAAGATACAAATATATATAATTTAAACTATTATTTAATGAGTTTTTACTAATTTAGCAAATAGATTTACATTTCAAGCATGAAAACACAATATATTTTCTTCTTTTTTATAATTTTAATCACTTCTTTTGTTTTTAAAATAAAGGCTCAAACGGCAAACGTAACAGAAGGTTGCCTTCCTTTAAGTATAAACTTTACAGCTCCCTCTGGCAACAGTACGCACTATTGGGATTTTGGAGATGGAGCTTCATCTACGGTGCAAAACCCATCTAACACCTATTTAAATGCGGGAACATATACGGTAAATTATAGGGAGTTGCCAGCAGGAGCAATAATCGGTTCTATCACGATAGAAGTTTACGCTGCCCCTACGCCTAGTTTTACCATAGCCAACGGAAGCGGTTGCCCTCCTCTAACGGCTACTTTTACAGATAACACAACGTTAGGAAATGGAATTTCAATAACAGGATACAATTGGATTTTTAGTAATGGAGCTACTGCGAACGGGAACAATGCTTCTTACACTTTTACATCTACAGGTGTTTACGATGTTTCTTTATCTATAATAACTAATTTTCCTTCTTGTAATGCAAGTTTTCAGCAAGATGACGCTATAACGTTAAATGATGCTCCAATTGTGAGCTTTACAACAAATCCTAGTCCTGCTACTAGTTGTACTCCTCCGTTGGACATTTCTTTTCAGAATTTTTCTTCCTCTTCTGTCCCTTTAACTTATAGTTGGGATTTTGGAAATGGAAACTCTTCCTCGGCAGAAACTCCACCTCAACAATCTTATACCGCAGACGGAGACTACCAAACGACGTTAACCGTTACCGACGACAATGGGTGTGTTAGAAGTAGTCAATTAAATATTTCAGTAGGTACTCCTGAAGCTAGCTTTACAGTAGATGATACTCTTTGTATTAACTCAACTAATGCTTTAATAAATACTTCTGTTCCTGGTAACTACAGCTGGAATGGAGGTTCAGGTGTTATATCTCCATTAAACGGTTCTCCTTCGGATAGAACAATCTCTTTTTCAACTCCAGGATTTCACGATATTACCCTATCTATATTAGGAGCGTGTCCTGACGACACTACAATTACCGTATTTGTAGAAGAAATGGACGCAACCTTTACTACCTCTCCTAGTTTTTCATGCCAAGCTCCTATGACTGTTCAATTCACTCCAAACTCATTAACTCAAGGTAACTATTTTTGGAATTTTGGTAATGATTCTACCTCTTCACAAGTTTCACCAACAATGACTTATTACAACAATGATACGACGGTGTATTCTGTCAACGGACAAATTTTCAACGTCCTACTAAGGGTTGTTTCTTCATCTGGTTGTATAGATGAATTTTTCTTGGCTGATACATTAGGAGAACCAAACGCTTATTTTGTTCCTAGCGTAATAGACGGCTGTCTTCCTGTTACAGTTACTTATTATGATAGTAGTTTTTCTTACTCTCCGATTGTTGATTGGGAATGGCACTTTGGAGACGGCTCTGTAATTAATGCCTCTACAAATCAAGATCAAATAGTTACTTATAATAGCGTAGGAACTTTTGGTACGTATTTAATCATTACCAATGCCAATGGTTGTAAAGATACTTCCTATGTTGTTCCGACTAAAGTTGGGGACAATATAACACTTGACTTTTCGGTAGCTCCTACTGATTTATGCCCTGGAGAAACAGCTCAATTTACAGACTTAACAACAGGAGCTTTCGCCGATAGCATAGATTCTTGGCATTATTATACCGAAGGAGGTTTAATGTTTAGTTGCTTTGATGAACAAAACCCTACTTGGCAATTTAATCATGTATCAGGTCAACAAGATGTTACGTTAGTCGCAGGATTTAACGGCTGTTTTTCTGAACTTACAAAAAGTAATTTAATTAACGTGAAAGGACCAATTTCAGATTTTACCTATCAAAATAAATGTGGTAGTCCTTTTGTAGTTGACTTCACAAACCTAAGTCAAGATGCAACTTCATTTCTATGGGATTTTGGAGATGGAAATACTTCTACACTAACCAATCCTTCCCACACTTATGCAACAAGAGGAGATTACACCATAAGCTTAGTTACTTCAAATTCAACATCGGGTTGTGCTGACGATACAATTACTAAATTAATTTACATTCGAAATATTTCGGCAAATTTTAATGCCTCTACCAAATTATGCGAAAGCACTCCTTCTAGTTTTGATGCATCAACCTCTCAAGACGTTTATGAATATTGTAATATGGGATATACTTGGTATTTTAGTGCTCCTGGAATGCGTCCTGTTATGACTCAAAACTCTGCAACTCCAATAAGTTTTGGTTCTACGGGGAGTCATGAAGTTACCTTAGTCGTCAGAGATATTAATAATTGTACAGATACAGCTAAAATAGATTTAAAAGTCTATGGAATAAGTTCGAACTTTAGTTTGTCAGACGATACAATATGTCTTCCAAACGATGTAACCTTTACTGATTTAAGTACCTCCGATACCACAATAACAAGTTGGACGTGGAATTTTGGACTCGGAAATACTTCAATACTTCAAAATCCAACACAAACAATAAATGGATCAACCATTAATCAACAAGCTTTCAATATTGATACGGTTGAAATTATTTTAACAACAGAAAATGCCGTTGGATGTATTTCAGACTCTACAAAATTCATAATGGTTTATGAACCAACTTGTAACATCACCGCTTCTGATTATTACACCTGTACAGGAGAAAATGTGAGTTTTACTGCAACAGATTTTACAACATACAATTCAAATCTTAGTTACAGTTGGGATTTTAGTGACGGAAACACAAGTATCTTACAAAATCCTTCTAATACGTTTAATACTGGAGGAATGCACAACGTTATTTTGACTTTTACAGAAGTTGCTAGTGGTTGTTCAGCAACAAAAAACATCGCAATAAATACTAAAGAATTTCCAAATGCGAGTTTTACAACGTTATTTGACAACGATTTATACATTTGTCCAAATGATAATATTTTGATAACCAATACAACTAATGCTTCTGGTTTAATTCTTTACAATTGGGATTTTGGAAATGGATTAACCTCTACAATTACGAACCCAGGTACGATATTTACGACCAATGGAACGTACCAAATACAATTGATAGCTAATATACCGCTTCCTTTCGGCTGTTCCGATACAACTACAAGAGATTTTGTAGTACAAGCACCTTATGGAAATTTCACAACAAGTTTAGGGGGGGACACTATTTGCAGACTAGATTCTGTTTTATTTAATGTCTATGACACTGTTTCTGTCGATCAATATTCTTGGGATTTTGGAGATGGGACAGGGGCTTACTCCGTTAGTCCGACTTATCATCAATACACATTTGTACCGCCATCGGGGTCAACTGTCTCTAAATTAATCATGAGCAATGCTGACGGTTCGTGTCCTTTTACGCAAAGTCAAGTTGTTAATATTTATGAAGTGGTAGCAGATTTTACCAGAAACATAAATGACTTAGATACTGCACTATGTATACAGC
>CAMZKF010000278.1 GCA_947311095.1 uncultured Flavobacteriales bacterium | reverse complement strand
TTTATTTTTTTTTGCCATTTTTCTAAGTGCTATTATTAGCGCCAAAAATAAAGGTACATTATATTTTTTTTTGTTTTTTAAAGGTTCAATTCCTTTTTTAACGAAACAATGTTAGTTTTTTTACTCAAACCATTCAGGAATATATGAAATGCTAAAATATAGCTAGTGCAATTAGTTTTTATTTATAATAAGGTAGAAAATATAAAGCTATTAATTGCTTCAATTTTTTCTAAGAAAAGATAATGAAGGTAGAATTAGTTGTTTTTTAGGTTAGAATAAGGGATTATAGAGTCGGTCAAAGATTCTAAAAAATGAACTAAATCTGTTTTTTCTTGAGTAGTCAAATTCAAGGGGTTTATCATTATAGAGTCTATATTAATCGGTTTTTCTACAAAATCATAAGGATTATCATAGTAGTCGATTACGTCTTCTAATGTCTCAAACATTCCGTTATGCATATAAGGAGCTGTAAGTGCTATGTTACGTAGTCCGGGTACCTTAAATTTCCCCAAGTCTGAAGAATCTTTTGTTATTCCAAAACGACCAACATCATTTAATTTGTCACCATCGTACAAACCAATATTTCTAAATTGATCGGTTGTAAAATCAGGTCCAAAATGACAATCAAAACAGTTCGCTTTTGTTAAAAATAAGGTGCGTCCTCTTATTTGTGAAGAGTCTAGAGCATTTGGGTTTTCGTCGTTCATCCACAAATCATGAGGAGCAGAACCGTCACTTTCTAAACTTTTTTGAAAATCAGCTAAAGCAGATACGATAGATGTTGAATCAGGCTGGTTTCCATAAACAAGATTGAAATAGTGATTGTAGGCTTCATTTTTTCGTATTCTTTTCACGGCTTCAGAAAATTTAAGGTTCATTTCTACGGGGTTTTCAACTGGACCAGAGGCTTGTTCTTCTAATGTCTTAGCTCTTCCATCGTGAAAGAAAAAAGAACGACTTGCCATATTCATAACCGAAGGAGCGTTTCTAGTTCCTAGTTTTCCTCCAACTCCTTTAGAAAAAGGGACGTTGTCAGCAAATGCAAAATTAGGATTGTGACAACTGGCACAAGAAACCGTTTTGTCTTCAGACAAAATAGGGTCGAAAAATAATTTAGCTCCCAGTGCTACAGAATTATCAATTGACGCATCGAAATGAGTAGTCTTTTTTGTATGGTTTTCAGTAATTTCAGAGTCAGAATGATTGCTAGAACAAGCTACTAAAAATAGGAAAGGAAATAATAATTGTATTTTCATATTGCAAAAATGCAGCTAAAATTTTAAATAAAAAATGATTAAAGTCTATTTTTGGATTAACTATAACAAATAGATGTGTAAAGTATTAAATAGGTTCAGAATTAAGACCTTCAATAATGGTGTAAAGTTGGTAGGCTTTTTTTCTATAACAAGAATTAAAGTGCCACCATTCGGTTTGAATGTTAAAGAAGCCTGCTTTTGTCATTACTTTTCTTAATAATTTTCTGTTAGCTATTTGTTCTCCGTTTAGCACACCTTTTTTTAATAATACTTTTTCTTTAATCGGCCAAGCTTTAATGCCTATGTAGTCGTAAGGTGTTCCCATATCTAAAGGTGTTGATGTCGTTAAGTCAATAATAGTTAAATCTACAGCTGCTCCAAAATTATGTAAAGAACCATTTTTAGGGTTAGATACAAATTTTACTTTTTCATTTATTGGTAAATCCAATATATCCCACATGTATTGTTGAACTGAACGAGGTCTTACGCCATCGTAAATTAATAAAGAAAGATTCGGAGCGTCCTGTTTTAATAATTGCTGAGCTTTGGCTAATTTATGAGCAACGTCAGGTTGTAAAAAACAACTATCTAAGCATCCGTACATATCTTTTTTCATGAAATTATCTTCACTGCTATACTTTAACTCTACTTTAAGAGAAGGGTCTATTTCTTGAATATTAACTAAGTTTTTAGAACGTAAATAAGTGTTCCATTTGCAACTTTTGACAGAAACTTCAATTTTATTTTTGATTAAAGCTGTGTCTATTTCATTTGTGTTTAAAGCAGAGTTAAAGCTTTGAAGCGAAGGTTTGTCAGAAGGGGAGCATTGTGATAATAAACAACTAAATGCAATTAATAAGCTATAAAAAGATAGTTTAATCATAACAGCAAAGGTATCTAAAAATTATGAGTTAATAATAGGCTGTTTCTAAAAACAAAGTATCTTTGCCGACTTCAAAAAATAAAATAAGAATGATAGAATTAATAAGAAAACAATCAGGGAATGCTAAAAATGATATACTTTCAGGCTTAACAGTAGCGTTAGCATTAGTTCCCGAAGCTGTTGCTTTTGCTTTTGTAGCGGGGGTTGATCCTTTGGTTGGTCTCTATGGTGCTTTTATAATGGGGTTCATAACCTCTGTTTTTGGAGGTCGTCCAGGTATGATTTCTGGAGCTACGGGAGCTATGGCTGTTGTTATGGTAGGTTTGATAAAAGGAGGGAATGAAATAGGTCAATCTTTGGCTGTTCCTGTAGAAAATCTAGGACTGCAATATTTGTTTTTAACGCTATTACTTGTAGGAATTATTCAGATTAGTGCAGGGGTGTTTAAGCTAGGTAAGTTTGTTCGGTTAATTCCTCATCCTGTTATGATGGGATTTGTTAATGGATTAGCTATTGTTATCTTTTTGTCTCAATTAGGAATGTTTAAGACCTTTGAGTGGGATGAATTTGGGAATAGAGTCATAAATCCAGAAACAGGAGAGTATGTTAAACATTGGTTGCAAAGTTTAGATTTATACATCATGTTAGGCTTGGTTTTTTTAACGATGGCAATTATGTATTTCCTTCCAAAAATAACGACTAAAGTTCCTGCTGCATTAACGGCTATAATCGTTGTTGCAACAATTTCCATAACGCTTTTATCTGGGTATAATATTAGTACCGTAGGTTCGTTTATTAGAGATGGAGGAGGAGAAGGATTAAAAGGAGGTTTTCCTAGTTTTAGTTTGGAAATGTTAACGGCAATTCCTTTAGATTTTCATACGCTTAAATTTATTTTTCCTTATGCTTTGATTTTAGCAGCAGTAGGTTTAATAGAGTCTTTGATGACTTTAAATTTAGTCGATGAATTAACAGAAACACACGGAAATGGAAATAGAGAATGTATTGCTCAAGGAGGAGCAAATATGTTGAACGGAATGTTTGGAGGTATGGGAGGTTGTGCTATGATAGGGCAGTCGATTATTAATGTCAATTCGGGAGGACGAGGTCGTTTGTCTGGAATTACCGCTTCTTTAACTTTGTTAAGTTTTATTTTATTTGCTTCGTCTTTTATCGAAAGAGTCCCAATAGCAGCTTTAGTTGGCGTTATGTTTATGGTTGTAATTGGAACTTTTGCATGGTCTAGTTTTGGAATTTTACACAAGATTCCTAAGGCCGATGCTTTTGTTATAGTGTTGGTTTCTGCTCTTACAGTTATTTTTGATTTAGCAACTGCTGTAACAGCGGGTGTTATAGTTTCTGCATTGGTTTTTTCTTGGGAAAATGCAGTTAAAATTAGAGCTAGAAAAAAAATAAAAGAAGATGGAACTAAAGTATATGCTATTTGGGGACCTTTGTTTTTTGGCTCTATTCAAAATTTTAATGAAAAATTTGATGTAAAAAATGATCCAGATAAAATAGAAATTGATTTTATAGAATCTAAGGTGAGTGACCATTCTGGAATGGAGGCAATAACAAATTTGGTTGAGAAATATGAGAAATTAGGAAAGAAAGTGACATTAAGGCATTTAAGTTCGGATTGTCGAGCTTTATTAATTAAACGAGATAAACATTTCGAAGAATTAATCGAAAAAGATATAGAAGATCCTCGCTATTTTGTTGTGACTGATGTTGAAGAAATAGAATAAAACTGGACTTAACAATTTTTAAATCATAATAAATTAATGTTTTATATTTTTTTGTAAGCAACTTTAATTGTTTAAATTCGTCCTTTTATATATGCATTTAAATTATTTTATCATGGTAAAGAATACTTTAATAATAATCTTAATTTTCATAACTACTGTTAGTCAAGGGCAAACTGTTGATTTTGACACTTCAGATGATACGATTTGTCAGCAAGACTGCATTACTTTTACCAATAACTCTTTTGGTTCTGGAGTAGCAAATTATGGGTGGGATTTTGATGGAGGAAATCCAGCTACCTATATAGGGGTAACACCTCCTCAAGTTTGTTTTGATGCTCCTGGGAATCACACAGTAACCTTAGTCGCTTTTGATGCTAGTAATAATGTTTTAGGGTCAAATGATACCACTATTGTTGTCGAAAACTGTGTTGTGGTTACACCAACTGTTAATTTTACTGTTTCTAATGCGTCTATATGTGAAAATGATTGTGTTAGTTTTACAGATCAAAGTTTTGGAATAGTAGGAACACCTTCTTATAGTTGGAGCTTTCCAGGAGCAACGACAACAACAAGTACAGCTCAAAACCCAAGTAATATTTGTTACCCTGCAATAGGAACTTATACTGTTACACTTGAAGTAACAGATAATAATGGAACAGGAGATACCACAATTATTGATATTATAACCGTTTCAGAATGCGAACATCCTATACCTTCTTTTACGATTGATAATCCGAATTTATGTATAGGACAATGCCTTACATTTATTAATACAAGTGAAAATTCAGACTCTTATGAATGGGTTTTTGAAGGAGGTTTTCCTGGAGGTTCTTTAGATGAAGACCCAGGGACAGTTTGCTATGATAATGAAGGAGAGTTTTCCGTTTCTTTAATCGCTACAAACACAATGACTTCAGATACAATAACACAAACAATCAATGTGTTGCAACCTCCAACTATTGATGCTAGTGATAGTGTTATCATATTTCAAGGTACAAACACAGTTATAAGTGTTGAAACCGATGGGGTTAGTTATATTTGGAGCCCTTCAGAGTCGCTAAATTGCGAAGATTGTTTGTCAACTAATGCTACACCTGATTCGTCAACCTTATATTTTGTTACTGTTACCGCAGATAACGGTTGTTCAGTAACAGATAGTGTAATGGTTACAGTTGTTCCTGTTGTTGCAATTGGGCTTCCTACCGCTTTTTCTCCTAATGGAGATCAAGTTAACGATGTCTTGAAGGTAGAAGGAGCTGGAATAGAAAAAATTAATTTGACTATATATAATAGGTATGGAGAAAAAATGTTTGAATCGAACGATCAGTCTATTGGTTGGGATGGTAAGGTTAAAGGAAAGGAGCAAAATCCAGGTATATTTGTTTATACCTTAGAATATGTCTTGTCTTCAGGAGAAGCGGGAACTTTAAAAGGAAATGTTACATTAGTAAAATAGTAAATATGAAAAATTTAGGTTTAATTATATTAAATTTTATTGTTCTGTTAGGTTTGGCTCAACAAGATAGACAATACAGTATGTTTAATGAATCTACAATGGTTTTGAACCCTGGAGCAACAGGTTTATTTCCAGGTGATTTACAGTTCTTTACAGGGTATAGAAATCAATGGAGTTCTATAAATCCTAATATGTTTAAAACCATTTCGGCTAGTTTAGATGGTAAAGTGTTTGATAAAGATGGTAAATACGTTGCCGCTGGAGTTAATATGTATAGTGATGCCGCTGGAGATAGTCATTTAAAAACAGATATTTATAATTTGAGTTTAAGTTATGGTTTAGAAGTAGAACGAGATCAGTATTTTGCAATCGGTATTCAACCTGCATATTATCAGCGTTCGGTTGATTTTGGAGGTCTGACTTGGGGAAATCAATGGGCTGGAGAACAATTTAATACCAATCAAAATTCGGGAGAAGCAAAGTTTGCTCAAAGTATTAATAAGTTTGATTTAAGCTCTGGGGTTTATTATTACGGGCAAATTAAAGATAATTTATTAGTAACAGCAGGAGCGTCTGTTAGCCATATTACACGTCCAAATGTTGGTTTTGTAACTACTGATGAAAAATTATATAGAAAGTACCTTGTTAACTTCTCCGCAGAATACGGTTTAAGTACCAAAGTATATTTAGATCCAAGTGCTTATATGTTTTTTCAAGGGCCTAATAAATCTATTGCTTTGGGAACAGATTTTAAGTACATGATAAAAGAAGCTTCTGTTTATACGGGCTTTTTTGATGAAAAATCATTTTTGATAGGAATGTATTATCGTTCTTCTGATTCTTTTTATACAAAAATTGGAATTAATTGGGCAGGAATATCTTTCGGAGCAGCGTATGATATAAATATATCATCACTATCTTTAGCTACAAATGGACTTGGAGGAATGGAGTTTTTCTTGAGATATAGAATGGGATTTAAAGGTAAATATAACGGTTTTAAGTAAGTTTATTAATCTTTTTTAGTTTCTGTTTTTTTTATTTGTTTATTTTTAATAAAAAAAATAGATTTAATTAATTCTAATTTGTATTTTAGCGAGTTATGAATTCAATTATTTCTCAAAAGTATCTATTAAATAGTATTATATTATTTGTTTTTAGTTTAATATCTGTTGCTTCTTTAGCTCAAAATACAGGGGTTGTTAGAGGGTTTGTTTACGATAAAACAGACGGAGAACCTGTAATGTTTACTAATGTAAAATTAAAGGGACAGGAATCGGATCTCCAACAGATGTAAATGGATTTTATCAAATTTCAAATGCTCCCGTAGGAACAGTTACCATAGAGGTTACTAATATTCAATATGTAACGAAAGAAATTACATTTCAAGTTAGTCAAGGTAAAATTTACACCAAAAATATTTATTTAGAAGTTAATGATAAAATGTTAGGCGAAGTTGAAGTTTCGGCAGAAGGACAAGAGAATAAAAAACAAGTGAAAATGTCGATGATTAAAGCGACAAAAAAAGAAATTCAAGCAGTTCCTTCAATTGGAGGTGAAGCAGATATAGCAACTTATTTCCAAACTGTTCCAGGAGTAGTGAGTACTGGTGATCAAGGAGGTCAAATGTACGTAAGGGGAGGGTCTCCTGTTCAGAATAAAGTGCTTTTAGATGGAATGATTATTTACAATCCGTTTCATTCTATCGGTTTTTTCTCTGTTTTTGATACTGAAGTTATTCGTAATGCCGACATTTATACAGGAGGTTTTAGCGCTAAATATGGAGGTCGTATATCTTCAGTTATGGATATTACAACAAAAGAGGGGAATAAGCAGTAATTTACAGGGCGAGTGGCAGTAAATCCTTTTGGTTCTAAGCTTACATTAGAAGGTCCATTGAAGAAAATGAAGGAAGGAGGTAAGTCAACAATCTCTTACATTGTCTCAGCTAAAACATCATACTTAGAAAAAACATCTAAAGTTTTATATTCTTATATTGATACCGCAGGATTGCCGTATAACTATACAGATTTATATGGGAAAGTTTCTATTAATGGACAGAATGGAAGTAAATCAAATTTCTTTGGGTTTAATTTCTCCGATCATGTAAAATGGAAAGAACTATTTGACCTTAACTGGAACTCGAAAGGAGCAGGAGCTAATTTTGTCATGGTTCCCGCTGCAACTCCTGTTTTAATAAAGGGAAGGTTTAACTTTTCGGATTACGATATTTCTCTTGCAGAAAGAAATCCTATAACAGGAATAATAAATCATGATAATGAAAGAAAAAGTAGTGTTGGAGGGTTTACCTTAGGCTTTGATTTTAAATATTTCAAAAAAGACGACGAAATTACCTATGGAGTCGAAATCAATGGTTTTAAAACAAAATTTGGATTTAAAAATGCCGTTGGGCGATTAATTTCTCAAGATGAAAATACAACTCAAATATCAGGTTATTTAGATTATAAAATAGTAAGAAATAGGTTTGTCATTAATCCCGGATTTAGAATGCAGTACTATACTTCTTTAGGGAATTTCTCTCCCGAACCTAGATTAGGAATTAAATATAATGCAAATGAAAAATTAAGATTTAAGTTTGCAGGAGGAGTTTATTCTCAAAATTTGATTAGTGCAACGTCGGATAGGGACGTAGTTAATTTATTCTATGGTTTCTTATCGGGGCCAGATAATTTACAAGATAAAATCACAAAAGAAAATGGACAAACAGTAGATAGAAAACATAAATTGCAAAAGGCAAATCACGCAATTTTTGGCTTTGAATATGATTTGACAAAACGATGGGGATTAAATGTAGAAGGATATTTCAAGAATTTTACGCAATTAACGAATATGAATCGTAATAAAATATACGATGATAATGCAGATAATTCTAAAGTTTCGGATTTGCTTAAAAAAGATTTTATTATAGAAACAGGAAAAGCTTATGGACAATCATGCTCTGATTCTTTGCGTTTGGTAAAACCATTCAAGCCGCCATATTGACGCATGGTTGGCATACCTTCTAGACGACCTGTTAAAATCTTATGCGGATAAGCCTGATGCCCTACATCCCACACGATTTTATCGCGTGGTGAATCAAACACATAATGCAAAGCGATAGATAACTCAACAACACC
>CAMZKF010000277.1 GCA_947311095.1 uncultured Flavobacteriales bacterium | reverse complement strand
TAATACAAGACTTAATTTCTTTTTCATAAACGTTATTTTTATATACTAGAAACTTATATATTTAATTCTTCGTTGTACATTGTATCTAATTTATCTTCAGAAACCACATCTAATTCATTTTCAGTAACAGCTACAACTGTTGCAACAGTTGCGTCTCCTGTTACATTCACTACTGTTCGCATCATATCCAAAAGCCTATCGATAGGCATAATGAAAGCAATCCAAGCTGGATTAAGACCGACTGAACCTAATACTATCATGAGCATTACTAAACCTGCGCTAGGTACAGCAGCCGAACCAATAGAAGCCATTGTAGCCGTTAAAACAATTGTCATTTGCTGTCCAAAAGACAAGTCAATTAAGTGTATTTGCGCTAAAAAAATTGCAGCAACTGCCTGATAAAGACTTGTTCCGTCCATATTTACTGTTGCACCAATAGGCAAAACAAAACTAGTAATTTCTTTACTTACACCTATTCTATCCCTTACGCATTCGATTGTAACAGGTAAAGTAGCGGCACTAGAACTTGTAGAAAAAGCTAAAAATTGAGCCGGGCTTATCCTTTTGAAAAAACCTGCATAAGTAATTTTCTTTTTGGCTACCATTAGCAGAATTGTTGGATAGATAACAAATATCATAATACCCAACCCCAAAACAACAACCAAGCTATAAATACCTAGTGTTGCAAAAAGTTCTATTAATTTCGAAGGATCATCTTTTGCCAATTCGGAAAATTTACCAGCCAACAAAGCGAACACAAAAAATGGAGCGGCTTTCATAATCACATCTACCATCATCAAAAACACATCGTTTAATCCTCCGATTACACCACTTAAAGGCTTAGCTGAGGCTGGAGGAATTAACAGTAAAGAAACTCCAAAAAAGACTCCAAAAAAGATAACTTGAAGCATTAATTTATTGTTCGTTAAAGACACAAATATATTAGAAGGCACAACATCGACCAAAGCTTGTAAAGGCCTTGCTCTTTTTTTGTTTTTAACAGCATCTATTTTCTTTTTAAAACTAGCATCTTCAGAAAACTCTTCCACTTTTTTTTTGTAATCTACCTGAGCTTCTTCTACATAATCGTTGTACTTAGAATCGGATAAAAAGTGTTTCCCATCTTTTATTTCCGTTCCTGTTTCCTGACACCAAAGTTCGTATTCTATCCTATTTTTAATTAGCTGTTCTTGTTCTAAATAAGCTCCTGGATTTAGTGCATTGACCAAAACGAGACCTAAAGAAACAGCAAACAAAGTCGTAACTAAATAAATACCTAGTGTTTTAATTCCTGTTTTTCCTAATTTTGTAATATCTTTTAAGTCTGCAACACCTTTTATTATAGAAAATAAAACGAGTGGCACAGCTATCATTTTAAGTAAATTGATAAAAATAGTCCCAAAAGGAGCTATCCAATCTAGGGTAAACTCAGAAAGCCCCATGTAACTAGATGCAAAAGCCCATAATATTCCCAATACTAATCCTATAATAATTTTCCAATGAATTGCCATATCTTTTTTTTATGATTACAATAATACCAATTAAATTATGATTTTAAAATAATACGACAACAATTCGTCTCCTCTTTATTTTAAATGCGTTAGAGATGGAAGTGACAGCTTTTTGTTTTTTTTAACTAGTAAAACTTAGCTAAAAAGAGCGATTTTATGAACTCCTTTTAAGCTTAGTGTACTTTAAAAAAAACAAAAACTATAACGGACAGCTTGTTTAAACGCCCTAAAAACAGATTAAATACTTTTACCCAATAATAATTCAAGTAAAACAAATTTTAATAGTCATTTATTTTTTTATCAAAAAAAAACAACTTATATTTACCTACTTAACTTAAAATAAACTATTATTTTTAATTAATTACCGAACAATAAAACAATACTACAACACTTATTATGATAAAATATTATAGCTCTACTTTTTATTTATTACTCTCGTTATTTTCTTCTTTTTACGCTCAAAACGTAGGAATTAATGCTACAGGAGCCACTGCTCATCAATCGGCAGCTTTAGACGTGAGTAGTACAAACGCTGGTTTTTTACCTCCAAGAATGAATACAGTGCAAAGAGATGCAATTGCATCCCCTTCTGCTGGATTAATGTTGTACAATACGGACAATAATTGTTTGCAATTTTTCGATGGAATTGCTTGGTCTTCTTGTTTAGTTTCAGCTGCCAATGCTCTTATTTGTGGAAGTAGCACAATTAACGGGGTATATTCGGAAGGAATAGCTTTAAACGCTTCCAACACAATATCAATAGATGTAAATATTTCTATACCAGGAAACTACACAATATCAACTAACACTCAAAACGGTTATTCTTTTACAGCCACGGGGACTTTTGCTACAACCGGAACTCAAACAATTACGCTTACAGGAAATGGAACCCCCACGGCGAGTCAAACCGACAACTTTATTGTAACACTAAGCGGTTCTATTTACACTTGTAAATTAAGTATTCAAGTTGGCGTATTACCTAAAAATTGTTTAGCTTATTTAAATAAAGGATATACAACCGACGGAATTTATGCGATAGATTCTGATGGAGCAGGTGGAAATGCGCCTTATAATTGTTATTGTGACATGACCACAGCAGGTGGAGGTTGGACACTTGTTTTCAACCACAATACAGCAGGTGGATATTGGGCAAATCAAACAGAAGCTGATTTTTTTAACGTTGGATCACCTGGTTTAGCAACTAATAAATACAGTATTTTGATGAAAATAGATGAATTAAAAAGTGCTCCCGAATATGAATTCAGAATTAATTTCCCCTCTTTAAACGTATCGAATCATTGGAAACAATCTTTTGACCCAAGAAGCGGAGGCTCTACTATAAGCCCAGTAGCAGGATATCAAGCCATAAACATAGGCTCTTCTGCCAATTTATGGGGAGGATTGGAAAGAAGTAGCGCTACTACATTTTTAGACGGCTCGGTCAATCACCCCAATTGGTATTATTCCGTAGGAAGTTCAGCTCCTTGGAACGGAGGAATCCCCTCTTATAGCCCCGTAACCGATAAAGTTCAACTTTTCATTCGATAAGTCAAAATTTGCCCTTTTATTTAAAGTTTTTAACTAACGCACCCAATAAAACCAAAGTATAATGGCAGTTATTGTGAGGGTTTTAAGCGTAACCAATTAATTCCTGCCCAACCG
>CAMZKF010000276.1 GCA_947311095.1 uncultured Flavobacteriales bacterium | reverse complement strand
CAGTAAAGGAGGCGTGTTTTTTAGGCAAACAAGAGTAGGGAAAGGAAACAAAAACTTTGGTATTTATAAATTTAGAACCATGCGCCCCGATTCAGAAGCTAAAGGGCAAATAACGGTGGGAGGAAGAGATCCTAGAATTACAAAAGTAGGTTATTGGCTTCGTCGTTTTAAAATAGATGAATTTCCTCAGTTAATTAATGTACTGATAGCAGATATGAGTATAGTAGGTCCAAGACCAGAGGTAAGAAAATATGTGGATTTATATACCGACGAGCAATTAAAAGTTTTGACAGTAAGGCCAGGTTTGACCGATTATGCTTCGATTGAATATTTGAATGAAAATGATTTGTTGGAAGCTTCGGATAATCCCGACAAGACTTATGTAAATATAATAATGCCTAGTAAATTAAATTTAAATTTAAAATATATAGAAGATAAAGATTTTTTATTGGATTTAAAATTAATTGGAAGAACAATAGGTAAACTGTTTAAAAATTAAAAAAAGCGATTTAGAATATTTAAAGCTTTCGCTAAAATAAATGTTTAACTTTGTCTTTTTCTTCGTGAAATTATGATGATACCCAAAGAAACTATAGAACGAATATTTGATGCTGCTGACATTGTTGAGGTAATCAATGACTTTGTACATTTAAAAAAAGCAGGCTCAAATTACAAAGGATTAAGTCCTTTTGTCAACGAGAAATCACCATCGTTTATGGTTTCTCCTGCCAAGGGTATTTTTAAAGATTTTAGTTCAGGGAAAGGAGGAAATGTGGTTTCATTTGTTATGGAACACGAACATTTTTCGTACCCAGAAGCACTCCGTTGGTTAGCAAAGCGTTACAATATAGAAATTGAAGAAGAAGAATTAACAGCCGAACAAATAGAAGCACAATCGGAGAGAGAAAGTTTGTATTTGGTCAATCAATTTGCAAGAGATTTTTTTGTGAGGCAAATGCTAACCACCAATGAGGGGCAGGCAATTGGATTGAGCTATTTTAAAGAGCGTGGATTTAGTGAAGAAACAATTAAAAAATTTGAGTTGGGGTATGCACCTCAAGGAAGTGATAATTTAACTAAAGCCGCTACAAGTGCAGGGTATAAAATAAAATTCTTAGAAGCCGTAGGATTAAGTAAAACGAACGAAAGAGGAAGCTATGATTTCTTTAGAGGACGTGTAATTTTTCCTATTCAAAACATAACAGGACGTGTTTTAGGCTTTGGAGGAAGAATTTTAAAAATAGACAAAAAATCAGCCAAATATTACAATTCACCTGAAAGTCTAATTTACAATAAAAGTAAGATTCTTTACGGATTGTATCAAGCAAAACATGATATCATAAAATACGATAAATGTTTTTTGGTTGAAGGTTATACTGATGTTATAAGCTTGCATCAGGCAGGTGTAAAAAATGTTGTAGCCTCTAGTGGGACGGCATTGACAGAAGGTCAAATAAGATTAATAAAACGTTATACAAAAAATATTACTATTCTTTATGATGGTGATGCTGCAGGAATAAAAGCTTCTTTTAGAGGAATCGATTTGATTTTGAAAGAAGAAATGAATGTAAAAGTAGTTCTATTTCCTAATGGAGAAGATCCAGATAGCTACGCTCGAAAAGTAACAACCGAGGAATTAGAACGGTATTTAGATAAAGAAGCTCAAGATTTTATACACTTCAAAGCTTCAATATTATTAGCCGATTCCAAGAATGACCCTATAAAAAAAGCGAAAACGATAAAAGATATCGTTCATTCTATTGCTATTATTCCCGATCAGATAACACGTTCTGTTTATATTCAAGCGACTAGTCAATTGTTTGAAATTTCAGAACAAGCATTGTTAAACGAGGTCAATAAACAACTTGGAATAAAACAAGAATCGGATTTTAAGGCTCAAGAGATTGCTGAAAAAAGGAGTCCAACCCCGAAATTACCTCGTAAAACGACTAGTGACGGGAAACACTTATTAGAAGATCAAGAAAAAGATTTAATTCGATTGATGATTTTATATGGTTCGCAGCACATAACCATAGAAGTAGAAGGAGAGGGTGGCGAAACCGAAGAGGTTGAATATCCTGTTGCTCAATTTATTATAGAAGAAATATTGAGCGATGAAATTTCGTATCACAATACCGATTATCAGTTGGTTTTTGATGAATATTTAGATGGTATTCAAGAAGGATTAGTTGTTAGTGAAAAACATTTTACACACCATGAAAATAGAGATTTGAATCAAATAGTAATTGACGTTACCACTCAAAAAGATAGTGTGAGTAAAAACTGGGCAATAAAACATAAGATTTTCCCTGTTGACGAAAGTGAAAAACTTAAAGAAGCTGTCATGCAGTCGGTGGCTGTGTTTAAAATGAGAACAGCCGAAAATATGATAACAGAAAAACAAAACAAATTGAAACATGAAGCAAATAATGACGAAATAATGAGCTTGTTAGAAACTATAAAGAACCTAAACAGGGCTCGGAATTTATTTGCAGAGAAATTAGGGATAACCATTACAAGATGATAGAAATAATAAACATAAAAGGTTTTTCATTAACCATTTTACACATAGTTTTGCTTGTTGTAACTTGGATGATTGTTTTTTTCTTGAAAAAAAAATCCAATAAAAAAATAGAAGTATTATTACAAAAATACAATTGGAATTTTGGAAAAGAAAATGTTTTAAACAAACTCGTAAACCAATTACTTGTTATTCTAGGTGTGTTATTTTCTGTCGCAGTTTTAGGGGTAGGAAATAAAGTGTTCTCTATTTCTGGAATTTTAGAGTATAAATTATTTGGGAGTAGTGAACCCAATCATTTCAAAGTTACAATTGGTAGTATTATTTCAATCTTAATAATCGCTTATGTTGCCAAATTTATTTTAAACCTTTCTAAAAGTTTGATTTACAAATCAACAAAAGACAAAGAATGGATAGATGAAGGACAGCAGTATATTATCAATAGGTTGACAACTTATGTTATTTACGTTTTAGTTTTCTTCATTATTCTAAAAAGTTTAAATGTAGATGTAACTCAGTTATTGATAGCTTCTTCTGGAATTTTAATTGGTTTTGGGTTGGCATTACAACTTATTTTTAAAGATATTATTTCAGGATTTATGCTTTTATTTGATGGAACGATTAAAATTGGAGATATTTTAGAAATAGAAGGGGAAATGGTAAAAGTGGTTCAAATTAACATTAGAACTTCTTATGTTAAAAACTTAGATAGTAAAATTATTGTCGTTCCAAACGCTAAGCTAACCGAAAATAAAGTAACCAATTGGACAATAAGTGAAAAAGCAACACGATTCAATGTTAAAGTAGGAGTAGCTTATGGAAGCGATACTAAGTTGGTTCGAGAGTTGTTGTATAAAGCAGCTTTAGACCATCCTAAAGTAAGTAAAAACAAGCCAATTCAAATAATATTTGATGATTTTGGAGATAGTTCGTTAGATTTTCAATTGTTTTTTTGGACTGTACACACTTGGGAAATTGTAGTTATAAGAAGTGAGTTGAGATTTAGAATTGATCAGCTATTTAGAGCTAATAACGTTCAAATTCCTTTCCCTCAAAGAGACTTACATTTAATTTCAGATAAACGATAATTTGTTGTATGGTATATCTTTTGATGCTTTAAATTTGTGAAGAATAAAAATAAAATAATCCAATTTTTGGCTTTGTTAATTCTATTGGTTAATACAATTAGTGTGTTTTCACAAAAAGATTCACTAAATCATTATCTAAATGAAGTAAATATAACAGCTAACGATTCTGCTTATAGAGTAAAATATAATTGGACAAAATACTTTGTAAAAGAAGTATATGTTTATTCAGTTCTTGCGTCCGATATGCTTAACGAAATAGAAGACACCTTAGTTTTAATCGAATCAAAAAAAGCTAAAAAAAAGTACATAAAAAAAGCATATAAGTCTCTAAAAAAAGAATTTGGATACGAGGTTAGTCAGTTGACAATAACCAGAGGTCATTTTTTAATGAAAATTTTACATAAAGAAACTGGTAGAACAGCTTATGAAATACTAGAGCAATACCGAGGGAAACTTAAAGCTAAAACATGGGAGGCTGTACTAAAATTAAATAAAACGACACTAAAAAAATATTACTCTCCAGAAATCGAAGATGTTATATTAGATCAAGTATTAAAAGAAATTGAAGAAGGAAAAATTATTCCAACTCCAAGACCTTCTAAAACAGAAAGAGGACGAAAAGCAGCTCGAAAACGAAAAAAAGAAAAGCGAAAGAAAAGGCGAAAAGAAAAACGAACAAAACGGAGGGAAAAAAACTAAAAAATACCAAACCTATAAGCCGGGTTCTGTCTTGGTAAAAAAAAAATAATAACTTCCAAGTTCTATCATTTATCTGGGCTTATTATTGCTAATAAGCTCTATCAATCTACCCTCCAAATAGAGCGAGTAACCCTTCAAGCAATAAAAAATTGCTAACTTTGGTTTATTTGATTTTTCAGCGCATAAGGTTTACCTAGCTATTACTGTCGCCAATAATACTGGTAGGCTCTTACCCTACCTTTTCACCTTTACCTTTCTATTAAAACAAAAAGGAAGTCTAATCTCTGTGGCACTAATCTATATCTCTAAAAAAGAGACTCTTCTCGTTAAGAAGTATGCTACTCTTTGCTGCCCGGACTTTCCTCACTAGATAACTTACTAGAGCGATAGAACGGTTTGGTATTTTTTCAAAGATAATTAAATAATAACAACAACAAACGATTTAAATCATTATTTATCTAAAAACAAATGTACTGTTTTGTTTAATTATTCTCTTTTTTTATTAGATTTGTGCCTACAATAATCATAATAGTTTATTTTAATTCTAATTTAATAGAAAATATAACTATTTAGATACACACACACGAAGACACTATTTATGTATAATTCAAAAGTTATAGGAACAGGTCATTTTGTTCCTCAAACAGTAATCACAAACGACGATTTAGCTAAACAAATAGATACTAGCGACAGTTGGATTCAAGAAAGAACAGGAATAAAAGAACGGCGTTGGGCTTCTAAAGAATTAGGCGAAACGGCTTCGACAATGGCTGTAAAAGCAAGTGAAATAGCTATAAAAAAAGCGGGGTTAAACAAGTCTGATATTGACTTTATTGTTTTTGCAACACTTAGTCCCGATTATTATTTTCCAGGAGGAGGCGTGCAACTTCAAGCCCTTTTAGGAATAGATACAGTAGGAGCATTAGATATACGAACGCAATGTTCTGGTTTTATATATGCAATGTCTGTTGCCGATCAATTCATAAAAACAGGAATGTACAAAAATATATTAGTTGTAGGTTCTGAAGCTCAATCGGGGTTTATAGATAAGACTACTAGAGGTCGAAATATGGGAGTTATATTTGGAGACGGAGCAGGAGCTATTGTGCTGTCAAGAACCGAAGATAATACCAAAGGAATTTTATCAACGCACTTACATTCAGAAGGTAAGTTTGCAGAAGAATTAGCCATTACAAGTCCCAATCCGTCGAATTGGACAGGCATTATAGAAAAAGAAAGTGAAGATTTATCACACTACCCCTACATGAATGGACCTTTTGTTTTTAAACATGCTGTAACCCGTTTTTCAGAAGCAATTTTAGAAGGTTTAGAACAAAATAATATAAATTCGGAAGCTATTGATTTATTAATACCACATCAAGCTAATTTAAGAAT
>CAMZKF010000275.1 GCA_947311095.1 uncultured Flavobacteriales bacterium | reverse complement strand
CATTATAATGTCCATCTACAGAATATTGATGTGTTGTGTTTTGAGCTTGTTCAAGTGGACTGGCATCGCCATAATTATAAATCCAAGAAGTAAGGTTATCGGGTGCGTTTAATAAAGAAATATCGTTAAATTCTAAATCTGTATAATAACATTCGTTATCAACTGCTACCTGAGCCAATGGAACAGGGTAAGAAATTACATCGTGTTGAACATTATTATTACAACCATAATTTGAAGTTACGATTAAGGTTACGGTATGAATGCCATCAACAGTAAAATGGTGATTAGGATTTTGAATTAAGTCGGTATTTCCATCTCCATAATTCCAATTCCAACTATCAATTGTTCCGTCTATAATTGTCGATTCGTCAACAAAAGGCATTTGATCGTATAAACAAACGTCTGTCCATGTAAATTCTGGCTCTGGTTTTGCCGTATTTAAAATGGTTAAAGTATCGTATAATTTACAATTATTAGCGTCTGTTATAATATAGCTAAACGTATGTTCTCCAACAGGAATATTTGTCTCTAGTTGAGTTACATTTCCCGAACTCCAAAGTATAGAATAGGCAGGAGTACCACCTGTAATTGAATTAACACTTAAACTTCCTTCGGCGGGTGCTTCCAAACAAACCGCAGGAATAGAGCTAGTTGTAGTAGCCAGTACAGGAGGCTCTGTTAAAACGTATTCTTGAGTGACAGCACAATCTCTAGCGTCGGTAATCGTTACAGAATAATTACCCGCAGGTAAATTATTAAATGTTTCGGATGTGTTCGACGATACAATTGTAGCTCCATTTAACATTTCATAGGTATAATCAGGGGCTCCTCCTGTTATATTAGCTGTAATAGAACCATTGTGATCTCCATTACAAGCAATATTGGTACCGTTAAAATCTGAAAGTGTCGTGATGGTATATAGTACAGGATCGAAAATAACTGTTGTGTCAGAGTAGATACAACTACCTGTTTTTACTTGTATATTGTAAGTTCCTGGAGTTGTTATTATTTCTGTTCCTGTTGGCTTTGGTCCTGCTCCATCTAAATACCAATCGGCAGCTGAATTAACTTGTACGCTCAATGTCGTTTCGGTACATGTTTCGAGTACACCTATAGCATATTGAACTAAAGGAATTGTAAATGTTTGAGTTAATGTACAGGTTTTACTAATTCTTAAAGGGTCAACAATTAATTGTATAATATAAGTACCTGGCGCAGAATAAATATGGCAAGATTCACTGTTGTCGTTATATTTGGTTAAAGTATTCCCGTCTCCGAAATCCCAATAGTAAGTCGTATTATTAGGCTCATCAGAACTAGAGCCTGGAGCAAAGCAATATTCATATTGATTGGTTATCGTTGAGTTTTGACAATGACGAAGGACAAAACCTCCTGTATTGCAACCATCAGCTTTTATTAAATTACTAAATAAAATAGAAATAATTACCAATATAAAATAGGAAAGATTATAATTTTTTAGAGTTGATTTTTTCATTTGCTATCGTTATTTTATAATCATTTTGAATTAAGCTAGGATTTACTTCCATTTTTATGGAAACAAAATTTATCGAACTGTTAACAAAATCGATATTATCATTGTTCGTTGTTAATTTTAGATTATTATTACTTTGTAAATTATCTATTGTTCCAGATATTGATTTCATTTCAATGTGGTTTGTAATTTTAATAAAAGAACCACTAAAATAGAGTTTGTTCTCAAAGTATTTTAAACTTGCTATTTTACTAAAATCCATATTTTTTATAGCAGAATTTGAAATAATATTACCGTTATGGTTTATTTTTAGAATCAAAGATTGAGATCGGTTATTTTTGTCAAAAGATGTAGTTGAAATAGAAAGATAGATTTCTTTATTGTGAGATGTTAAGTCTATCGGAATTTCGAACCCTTGATTTCCAATTGTTTTACTCCATGTTATTTTTCCTTCCGAAGTTAATTTCATTAAAGAAACATCAGTATTCTTATCAGAAATTGTTTTTTTTCCTGCTAAATAAATATTATTACTCTCATCTATTTTTATTTTTAAAAGTTCTATTCCTTTGTCCTGTATTGATTTACTCCAAATTACATTTCCTTTTTCGTCTATTTTTATAAGATAGTTAGTTAGGGACTTCGTTTTGCTTTCTGGGTTGTAAACGTTAGCGATAAAAACAATATCGTTATTTACAATAGCAATATCTCTAATGTCTCCAACCACATTTTTATTGTCCAATTGTATTTGCTTTGACCATACTTTTTTTCCATCTAATGAAGATTTTAATAAGTAAGGGTATTGTTTCTCTATACTAAAATTGTAATACGAATTTACAGACAATGTAGCTAGTTTTGTAAAGCCTCCAATGTAATATGCGGAGGGAGTAGCAGCTATAGCATAAGGCTCAACTTCGTTACCTTCTTCATTAAACGTCGAAACCCAATTTTCTTCTCCGTTTTGGTTCAAATCGATTAAAAGTAAAGACTCTCTATTGTTTATGTAATTTTCTGCTGCCAAAACATAACCACCCGAGTTAGACCTTACTACATCTGTTATTACAAGAGGGTCTTTTGCTGAAATACTTTTAGCCCAAATTAACGCATTTTGCTTATCTGTTTGATAAATTAAGAGTTCTTTTTTGTCTGCTTTACTTTGTTCTCCAAATATCAACGCTCCGTCTTTATTTGGTATTAACACTTTGGATTGCCCCGTGTTTTCCGTTCCAAACGAAGTTACATTATCTTGGCTATATGCTTCTAAAAATAGAAACGGTATTAAAGTAAAAAAATAGAACTTTTTCATTTACAAATATTAAAAAATTAATAATAAATCTAAAGATATTAAATTACATCTGAATATCAAAGTATTAGAGCGATTATAATTATGACGAAAATAAAATCTTAGGGTTGCTTTTTTATCAATTTGAATTACAAAAACTCATTAATAAATCATAAAACTCTAGTGGATTTTCTGCATGAACCCAATGACCAACGCCATAGATGGTTTCTATTTCACTGTTTGGAAATTGGTTGTAAATGTCTTGATAATCATCTTCTGTGATGTAGTTAGAACGTTCTCCTCTTATAAATAAAGTAGGGACTTCAACTTTCACCATGGGTATTTCGGCTAGTATTTCGTCCATTTCTTCCGTTAAAACGGGGATATTTATACGCCATGCCAATTTCCCTTTTTCTATCCAATAAAGGTTTTTTAATAAAAATTGACGTATTTCAACATTGTCGATATATTTTTTTAATTGTTCGTCTGCTTCTCTACGTTTATTTGTTTTCGTTAAATCAATACTATTGAGACCCGCTAATATTTGTTGGTGATGCAATGGATATTGCTTTGGTGAAATATCAACAACAATTAATTTATCTAAATATTCGGGATACTTCGTTGCATAAGTCATTACTGTTTTCCCCCCCATAGAATGACCTACTAAAATAACATTGCTTAAATTTAGATCTAAAATTAATTCGTGTAAATCTTCCGCCGTAGCGTTATAATTCATTTCTTTTGACCAGGGTGAATGTCCGTGGTTTCTTTGATCAATTAAATAGACTTCAAAATTTTCAGCAATTTTTTTACCAATCGTTTGCCAATTGTCCAATGTTCCAAATAAGCCGTGGACAATTATCATTGGTTGTCCTTCTCCATATTTTTTATAATGTAATTTCATGATTTTAGTGTAATAAGAGTGTTCTTAAATATAATTGAACAGTATTTTCCATTCCGTAGTGCAATGCATCTGCAATTAAAGCGTGTCCAATAGAAACCTCTTTTAAATCTTTTATATTTTCATGAAAATAGCGAAGATTCTGTAAATTTAAATCGTGTCCTGCATTTATTCCTAACCCAATGGCCGTGGCTTTTTCAGCAGCTAATACAAAAGGTGCTATAGCTTTATCTTTATTTACGTTGTAATTAGCGGCATAAGATTCGGTGTATAATTCTATTCTGTCCGTATTGCATTCTTTTGCTCCTTCAATCATATTTGTATTGGCATCAACAAATATCGACGTTCGAATGCCTTCTTTTTTAAATAAAGCTATTGTTTCGATTAAAAACTGCTTATTTTTAATGGTATCCCAACCGTGATTAGAAGTTAATTGACCTTCTACATCTGGAACTAAAGTGACTTGTTCTGGTTTTACTTTTAAGACCAAATCAATAAATTTTTGTTCTTTTGGATTTCCTTCAATGTTAAATTCTGTTTTTAGAATAGGCTTTAAATCTAAAACGTCTTGATAGGTAATGTGTCTTTCGTCTGGTCTTGGATGGACAGTTATGCCTTTCGCTCCATATTTTTCTATGTTAACGGCAAAGTCTAGTAGATTAGGGATTAGCCCTCCTCTAGAGTTTCTAAGGGTTGCGATTTTATTAATGTTTACACTTAAATTTGTCATCTTATATCTTATTTTCTACAAAAATAAGGATTATACTGTTTATACCAATTAAATAATGAAATGCAATTTATAAATAGTTTTATTACCACTTATACTTCTTCAAATAAAATAACAATAGCTAAGGCTATTCTAATTTTATTTAATACTTATCCGCTTGTTTCTCAAAGACAAAAAATATTCACAACCTTTAAATGCTACCCCCTCTACAAACTGAGTATATTTAGTTTCTTTTAGGTTATACTACTTCGCTACTTTTACAGCTGACAAATTTTGATTTGTTATTACTTTTATAATGTAAATTCCTTTAGGGTAATTTGACTTATCCAAAACAACTCTATTACTAGTTAGTTTTATTTTTTTTATTAAAACGCCACTTGTTTCATAAACAGCTATG
>CAMZKF010000274.1 GCA_947311095.1 uncultured Flavobacteriales bacterium | reverse complement strand
TTATTTTTAATTCAAAAAGAGGCGTTGAAGAAACAAGTGAAAATATGTTAGCTCAGCCTGACATCATGATTTCAAGGGTAAAGAAAGGAAAATATACCGATGCAGAAAAGTTAGTAGTAAATATCAATGGAAATAGAGGGAAAGAAGAAATAGTTGGGTTAAATGCCGACGGAACAGAAGCTATATTCTATTTAGAGACCTTGAACAATAGTGGAGATTTATACGAATGTAAATTTGAAGACAATACTTTTGGAGAGCCTGTTAAATTAGATAAAAATATAAATTCAAAGGCCGTAGAAATTTCGGCTTGTATCTCTAATGACAATAGTCGTTTGTATTTTGCAAGTGATAGACCAGGTGGGTATGGAGGAGTTGATTTATATCTTTGTCAAAGACTGCCAAACGGAAAATGGAGTGAAGCTCAAAATTTAGGAGCAACTGTAAATACCAAATATGATGAAGACTTTCCTAATATTTCTCCCGATGGAAAAGAACTCTATTTTTCATCAAAAGGGCATACAAGTATGGGGGGATACGATATTTACAAAGCAAGATGGGACGAATTTAAAAAGAAATTTGTAGGAGCTAAAAATTTAGGTTATCCTATTAATACTCCCGAAGATGACATGAATTTCAGAGTTTCTAAGAATGGAAAATACGGCTATATTTCAGCTCTTCGAAAAGGAGGACAAGGAGGATTAGATATTTATAGGGTTAATTTTAATGAAGTAGAACCTAATTATACCGCTATTTCAGGTCGGATTATAGCCAAAGATGGGAATACAAAATTTAAAAACATGTTTATTCAAATAGTAGATGCCGAAACCGATGATGTATATGGCGATTATCAACCAGACGAAAGAACACAAAGATATGTTATGATTTTGCCTCCCGGTAACTATATTATGTATGTCGAAGCAGATGGATATAAAATGATGGAAGAAGACATAGAAGTCTTGGATAAAGCTTCATTTAGAAATTACCTACACAATGACATCGTTTTAATTCCAGCAAAGTAAGATGACTATTTCCATTACTATCGCAATTATAGCGGTAACTGTTTTAGCTTCCTTTGCTAGTTTTAACAATGAGGAATTAAATTATAAACTATCTTTTTCTCCCTATTTAGTAAAGCAAAATAATGAATGGTGGAGAATATTTACCCACGCCTTTATCCATGCCGACCACCTACACCTATTTTTTAATATGTATGTGTTTTATAATTTTGGAGAATTAATTGAAAATACCTTAAAATACCTTTACGGAGATTTTAGCGGAGGTCTTTATTATATCGGATTATATTTTGGAGGCATTTTATTCGCAACACTCCCTTCTTTAAGAAAGCATTCAAACAATCCAAGTTATCGTTCGGTAGGAGCATCAGGCGCTGTATCAGCTGTCTTATTTGCTTTTATTATGGTTTATCCTAAAGCTCCTTTAAGCTTAATACTTATTCCAATACCCATTCCTGCTTATATTATGGGAGCTTTATATTTAATTTTTGAAACGTACTCGAATAACAATAGAAACTCTAACATTGCTCACGATGCTCATTTGGCTGGAGCTGTTTTTGGTATTTTATATATGATAGTTTTAAATTTTGATATTTTACCAAATTTTATTGCTCAAATTGGATTTTAAAATGAAAAATATAAAAATAATATTAACCCTTACTGTTTTATTTCTGTTTTTTTCTGCGTGTCGGCAACAGCAAAAACAAGAAAAAGAATTTTCAGATAAACAAACAAATCTTATTTATCAAGGAGATTCACTTGCTTCAATGCGTGTGCTAAAGATTACCAATAAAGAAGATTCGTTACTGTTAAGGCAAAATAGCCAAGATGTTACTTTTGCTCAATCAGACAGTAGTTTACATTATTTTTCCAAACGTTTGGTTGCTACAGTTCAAGATTCAATTAATTTAGGAGTAGGAATTGCAGCACCACAAGTAGGAATTTTAAAAAACATTATATGCGTACAACGCTTCGATAAAAAAAATGAGCCATTTGAAGTTTACTACAATCCCATTATTTCGCAATACACAAAAAAAACACAACCTTGTAAAGAAGGTTGCCTGTCTATACCTGGAAGGTCAGATACATTAGAAATTAGAGCTTACGCCATTCTTTTGGAATATGAAAATAGCAACGGAGAGCATAAATATGAAATGGTAGAAGATTTTACTGCCGTTATTTTTCAACATGAAATAGACCACCTAAAAGGCATACTTTACACCGATTACTTGCATGAAAAAGCACATGCAGAAGGTAGAAAGCATTAATTAGAAAATTATCTTAATTTTTTGTTAATTTTAAGCTAACCAGATGTTAATGTTGTTTTTAAGCGTACTTTCGCAAAAATAAAGTATAACCATTTTTCATGAAAAATAACTACCTGAAAATAATTGTACTACCCCTATTATTGTTTGTCTTTTCATTTTCACTCTTTGGTCAATACACCTCTAGGGGAGAAGAATTTGATTATTTAGACGCTGAAAGTTTTGTAGAGCAAAGAAATTTCTATGAAGCACTGTCTTTATATACCTTGTTGTCTGATAAATATCCTAAAAATTCAGAATATTTATTGAAAATGGGGATTTGTAATATTGAACTCAACAATGCAGAAGAAGCTAAGAAGTTGATTTTGAAATCTAAAATTAAAAAGAAAACACCTAATAATTATACCTATTATTTAGCTAAAGCTTATGCGCTAAACAATCAATTTGATTCAGCAATTCTATTGTTTAACCAAGCTTTGAAAAAAAGTGATGTAACATCTAAATATAAAGAAAAAATACCTCGATTAATAAAACAATGCGAAACAGGAAAAGAGTTAGTTAGTAATCCTATCGACGTTAATATAGTAAATCTTGGAGTTCCAATAAATACCGTAGCCAACGAATATAGCGCTGTTGTAAACGCCAATGAATCAGTAATTGTTTATGCTTATAGAGGCGAAAAAAGCACAGGAGGAAGACAAAATTCATTGCTCGAACCACAAGTAAACGGTCATTACTTTGAAGATGTATTTATAGCATACAAAGAAAACGGAAAATGGACGAACCCCAAATCGATAAGTAAACGAGTTAATACCAATACACACGAAGCTCCAGTTGCAATGTCTCCCGATGGTCAAATCATTTATATTTATAGAAATACAAAAACAAAATCAGGAGATTTATTTTATATCAAAAAGCAAAAAAATGGTTGGAGTGATATGATTCGTTTGCCAATCAACTCTTCTTATTGGGAAGGAAGTATGACCGTTTCCCCCGATGGTAAAACAGCTATATTCCCTAGCGATAGACCAGGAGGTTATGGAGGATTAGACTTGTATATTTCTACTAAAGAAAAAAATGGAGACTGGAGCAAACCTAAAAATTTAGGAGCTAA
>CAMZKF010000273.1 GCA_947311095.1 uncultured Flavobacteriales bacterium | reverse complement strand
TGTATCAAAAGCTTTTAATGTATTTTCTATGTTTTTTCTAGGGTTAAGCGAACCTACATAGATAAAAAAAGGAAAATTGTTTGTATATTTATTCCTGATTTTTTCTTTTTCAGGCTCTGAAATAGGAGCAAATAATTCATTTATTCCATTGTAAGCAACGTCTATTTTTTTAGGGTCAATGGCATATAGTTTTACAATATCTTGCTTAGAATATTTTGAAACAGTTACTATTTTAGTTGCTTTTTGAGCAAATAAGGGAAAATTATTTTTATAATATCTCGTTATGTTTCGGGGTAGAAATTCAGGATAATGCTCAAAATTCAAATCGTGAATTACAGCGAGTTGAGATACATTTGTTGTTAAACTCAAATAACCATCTGGAGATATAAATACATCTGCATCAACTTTTTTCAAAAACCTTTTAACCGACCAATTAAACCATATTTTAAATAAAATAGGGTGTCTTGCTTGTGGTTTTAGTATGATTGGAGTTATGTTATCCGAAAAAACAAAAGACGAATCGTACGCTCTATCAAAAAGAAAATAAAAATGATGCTCAGGATGTGATTTTGTTATTCTTTTGAGTGTTTCGTAGGTAAACCAACCTATTCCTTCCAATTTATTTTTGATTAATAAACGTGTATTTACAACAATTTTCATTAATCAATAATTGTTATTTTCTAATACAAATCGAGCTGTTTGCCTACTGTTTTGTTGAGCTAAAACAGTTTTACTTTCTGTTAGTTGAGCTACTACTTTTGGGTTGTAATGTCTAATTGTTAATAATTCTAGTTTTTGATTATATTTTACAATATATTTTTGTTTAAATTTTAGAATAATTGCCTCTAATTTTTCTTCGTCTTCATCTATACAAATCGAAAAACTAATGGCGGTATTTTGCATTAAATTTATCTTAATGTCTTTTTCTGAAAAGAAAGTAAATAAGTCCTTTAAACTTTGCTCGTCTATAAAAGAAAAGTCCCTTGGAACAAATGAAATTAAGGTTTGATTTTGTTTAAATATGTAAGAAGGTATTTTAGAATCATTAATGCCAGATTCCTGGATTATTGTTCCGTCTTCTTTAGGGTTCTTGAACGATTTAACGAATAAAGGAATGGTTTTATTCTGTAATGGTTTTATTGTTTTAGGGTGTATTACCGATGCGCCATAATAACTCAACTCTATAGCTTCTTTAAATGATATTTTATCAAGTTTAACACAGTTGTTAAAGTACTTAGGGTCTGCATTTAACATTCCGGGTACATCTTTCCAAATAGTTACGTCATCAGCATCTAAACACCAAGCAAAAATACTTGCAGAAAAATCAGAACCTTCTCTACCTAATGTGGTGGTTTGTTTTGTGTCGGTGTGTCCAATAAAACCTTGAGTAATAACAATGCTTCTATTTTTATTGTTTTTTACAAAGCTTCCTATATGTTTACTGATAAGCAGTTGTGTTTTATTCCAATTGATACTAGCAGCCCTGTATTTATTATCTGTTCTAATTATTTTTCGAGCATCGAACCAGCAGTTCTCTAAGCTTATAAAATTTAAAAAACCAGAAATAATAATAGAAGATATAACTTCTCCAAAACTTACAATTTGATCATAAGTATAATTTTTATTATCCGATGGGTCAGAATTTATTTTTTGCTCTAATTCGTCAAACTTATTTTCAAATAGCGTAATAAAATCCGTATCTTCTGTTAGTCCCAAATCGGCAACTATTTCGTAATGTAAGTTATAGAGATTTTTGTATATTTGAGTCAATTCTTCTTTGTTTTCTTGCAAGTAAGAATCGACTAATTCTTCCATTAAGTTGGTAGTTTTTCCCATAGCAGAAACAACTACAACTAAATCGTCCGTATATAAATTTATAATTTCAGCTACGTTCAAAACAGAAGAAGCATCCTTTACAGATGCTCCTCCAAATTTAAATATTTTCATCTAATAATTTCTATACAAATATATTCAAAACCTCTTCAATAATTAATAAGAAATTTATTTATTTTATAATTACTGATTTCACTTTTTTATAATCGTCATGTGCTATCACTAAGCTATAATGTCCTTTTGCTAAATTGTTTTCAGCAATGTTAAAGTGAAGAGTTTGATTTCCTAGTGATTGATTACCATTAAATATCGTAGCTACTTTTCTGCCTGTTATATCATATAGTGAAACCGAAATTTCTTTATTACTTGTGTTGGTGTAAAGTATGGTTAATTCTTCTGATACGGGGTTAGGAAAAACACTTAAATTCAAATTATCTTCTTCTTCAATTCCAGAACAATCGCCAACTTCTATGGTCATAAAAAGTACATCGCTAGGGCAATTCCCATTCATTGCTGTAAGTGAGACATTGAATATACCAGGGTTGTTATAGTTGTGCCAAGGGCTAACGTCAGTTGAAGATGTTCCATCTCCAAATCCCCAAATATAACTATCGGCATTTAAGGATTGATTGGTAAAAGTTACCATTGGATCAGATGAACATATTAGCGTGTCGCTAGCCGACACTGCTGCAACTGGAGCATCTTGAACATCAACATAAATAGTTTGAACTTGAGTATCTGTTGCTCCTCCTGTTCCTGTTGCGACTAAGGTAATATCATAATTACCAGTAGTAGGAAAAATAGCATAAGGGTTTGTTATTGTAGGGGTGTTTATTGTCGCACCTCCATTTACCGACCATTGGTAAGAAGTTGCGTTTGACGATGTATTTGTCAATTCTATTGAGTCATTTGCACAGCTATAAGCATTTTTAACGATAAAAGAAGAAGTAGGTGTTCCACTAGGATTATCTACTATTTGTCCGTCGGTAGTGACTACATTTGACATTAAACCTGCTCCATTTTCAGCTTTTATAGAAATGTAATATGTTGTTCCTACCGTTAGTGAAAGTCCAGTAGCGGTTAAATCGGTACTAAACCAATTACTTGTCCAGTTTCTAACATTTGTTCCTCCTGGTGTTGTTCCTATTGCGTACCAATACCTAGAAACCGATGAGTTTACATCGACTGAAGCTGTCCAATTGGCAGAAAGCTCTGTACTACTAGCTGTATTGTTGATGTCAGCAGCTGTCCCATCGTATAAATTAGTTACATCTGACGGAGGTGTCCAATCTACATTTACACTTTTAGAACCAATAGCAGAAACATTATTAGCATTGTCTATTACAATTGATTTTATTTTTCCTGCAAATATGGACGGCGCTGGATTTTGAAACCTCAAATCATTGGAAGTTCCAGCTCCTACATTTATAGTTTCAGAATTGTTTCTACTGTGGTAAACGTTTACTTGGTCAACTTTAAAAATACAATTACCATTTCTAAAAGAAACATAATCTCCACTAGTAATAGGATTAGCATCCGTCCATGATATTGCGTGAATGTTATTTACCCATACGTCAATCGTTCCTGTTGTTTTATTGTATGCAATTTTATAATTATACCACGTATTGTCATTTATAGTGTATGGAATTTGTTGTTCTAAATTTATAACGTTATTCGTTACTTTATAGATTTGTATTTTGTTATTATCGGCTCTAAAATAAACAAAATAAGAATTACTACGATTGGTTAATGATCCGTCGTCAGACATAAAATGTAAACCTGCTCTTTTGTTGGTTCCCGAACCTTCTATTCGAGCTGTAAAATCATATAAATATTTAGTACTAATGTTCTGGTCTAATAAAGCATAAATATTTGAGTTAGATACCGTTTGATCTGTTTGTTGTATTGCATTGTTACTAATAGACCAACTTCCCACTTGTTGAGCCCAATCGCCATTGATAGAAAAGTCAAAATTGTCTTTTAAAAATCCATTTCCATCATTTGCTCTCCATTCCGTTCCGTTGTAATCAATTACTTGGTAGTAGCTGTCTTTTATTCCTGAACCTCCCGAGTTATCGGTATCTGAAAAAGATTTTGAAAAATTAGCTGTTTCCCAAGTATTTCCATTTGAAACCGTTGTAGAAGGGGGGATAATATCTGAAGTAGTTCCTCCTCCAGAACCATTTGAAGACCAATTTAATGCCCAACCTGCTTTATTTGTTCCACAGTCTGATCTAAATTCTATTAAAATACTTCCACTTGTCGATGTAATTGCATTTGGAATTGAAGACCCTGTAAGTGTAGCTAAAGTTGGTGCTGCAGTTGTAGTTCCGTCATAGACAATTAAATAATCCCAATTGTTTTCTAAATCAAAAGCCGTAAAATTAAGTGTTACCGTTGAAGCTCCTGTTGGTTGTATTAAATATAATGTTCGTTCGTCGCTCGAATAATTTCCACTTGCCCCTCCTGTATCATAATAATTTCCTGTTGCCGATGTTACACTTGTTGGACTTCCATTGTTAATCAAATTATAATATTTTTTCCAATTCCAATGTGGTCCAGGATCGTTGTGCGATTGACTAGGCCAATGTTGGTGTCCTTTTATTCTTACACAAGGACCTAGAGTTGTTGATGTTCCTGTTGTTCCAGGTCCAAAATAGGTTCTAGTAGGCAATATTCCATATCCACTTTGTGTAATGTCTCTAGTCAAATTTGCAGAACTAGTGTACATAGCATTCGTGTACCAAGAACCATCGTTTACATATCCTTCGTGTTCTATTCCTATAGTATATGGGTTTGCAGAACGGGCATGCCATCCTTTCTTAGATTCTAGTAGCATTTGTGTGACTTGTCCGTCAGAAGAACGTATAATATAATGAAAAGAAACATTTGAAGAACAGTTTTTAGCCCATGATATAGAACCAGCATACGAACCTTGCGTAGTATGTATTACCACTCCTGTAATTGCCGATCCATTTCTCGAACTGTAATTACAACTTGGTGTAGGATTCCATAAAGCAGGACCATATTGACTTGACCTCATTTGAGAAACATAAGCTCTGCCCGTATTAGATGTTATAGCAGTATCTAAAATAGATACGTTAGTACTACTCAATACCTTTAAATTATTAAAACCAAAAACTTGTTCTAAATTTAATTGATTGGATGCAGGAGTGTGGAATGATTTTAGTAATGAAAAAACACCGTATAATCGAGCATTCATAGCAAAATCATTGATAGAACTATGGTCTAAAGGAATTTCAGATAATTCAGTAATTATTCGATCGTGTTCATTTATATTCGTCGGACTTATACCCATGTTTTGCATCAATTGGTTGTATGCAGCCGCATAAGCTAGTATGTTTTTCTGTGGGTTTGTTTTTATTTCCGAAACCGAATATCCCGACAATTGAGAAACCAGCAACAAGTTATTTCTAAAATATCCTGTTTGGTCGTCCATTAACCCCATAACTCCATTTACGCTTGGCAATTGAAAACAACTTTTTTGAATACTATTGTCGATATGGCTAAAATGTGTCATTTTATAAGCAACTGCCTCCAAAATCCCTTTAGGAACATTAGGATATTGTTGATAAGCAACGTCCATTTCTTGTTGGTAGGTGTTGGTAATTGGTAATTGAATTTGTCCAAAACCTTGAAAGCTAAGTAGTATAATTAAACTTGCTATGTAAATATTTTTCATGTGTCTAGTGTTGTGTCGTATTTTAGTTAAATGTCTTTTTTATTTAAAATATCTATAATAAAGGACGAAATTTATTGAAAATAGTTGCTTTATCCAAATTTTTTGTTAAAAATAGGTGAATTTTCCTAAAATTAAATTCAGTATTCTCTTAAGTTTTTGGGCGTTTAAACAAGCTGTCCGTTTGTAGTTTTTGTTTTCAACAATAGTGCACTAAGCCAAAAAGGAG
>CAMZKF010000272.1 GCA_947311095.1 uncultured Flavobacteriales bacterium | reverse complement strand
TGTATAAGTAGAATTAACATCTCCATTGTGAGAAACAGAAACAATTGCACTATTTCCTGCACAAATGGTATCATCGAAAGAAGGAACAGCTACTACACCACCAAAATTGGTTACATAAACGGTATCTTTCTTTACACAACCTGTTGCATCTTTTATAAATACAACATGATTTCCTTCAGCCAAGTCAGTATAAATACTCGAAGTCAAATAAGTCGTTCCATTATCGATACTATACTCATAAGGAGCTTGACCTAAAAATCCAAAAAACTCTAAACTCGCATTACTTCCGTGACAATATTCATGTGTTATATGTACCGAATCATCAACTAAGTCTGCCCCTACTTCAAATTGAAAAGGAGTAACACAATTGTTTACATCTGTAATTTCAAGAACATAAAACCCTGCGCTAAGGTTTGCATTATTATAAGCCGTTCCTCCACCTACATCGCCATTGCTAAGCGAAAAACTATAAGAAGCTCCATCGGTAAAAGTTACATCAACCGAGCCTGGTCCACTTCCGTTACACTGTTCATTATGAGGTTCAATAGTTGGTGAAATTGTAGGAAATGCTCCAACTGTAATTAAGGTGTCAACTTCACAACCGTAGCTATCTTTTATAACCACGTTGTAATCTCCAGCAGCTAACTCTGTTTTTATACTATCAGCATTATAAAAAGATTGTCCTCCATCATAACTGTATTGGTAAATAGGCTTGCCTTTTAGTCCTCTTATATCTATTATTCCAGACGGAGTCGCACAACTCGTCGTAATGCTTAAAGGTCCTACTTCCAAAAAATCTTCAATTTCGGCAGTTAATGTAACTACGCATCCTGTTGTATCTTTTACTACAATATTATAAATACCTACATTTAGATTACTAAATTGAGGGGTATTAACAAAAGTGACACCTCCATCTATACTAAAAGTTACCGAGACTGGGTCGTTTTGTAATATTGTAATGATACCTTGTCCATCTGTACATTGCCTCGATACAGGAACATCAACTTCGATACACTGAGCAAACGAATTAGTGATTACTAACAAACTTAATAATTGGAATAATAATTTCATATCTTTTAATTTTTAACGTAATAAATTAATGTGACCTTTCTCTTCGTGTTCTACACCAAAGAAATCGATGCATGTTATTTTATAAACATAAGTATCTTGCTTGGCTGGAACTCCTTTATAAGTTCCATCCCAAGGTTTAAAGTGATCTGTTTGATAGATTAAAGTTCCCCATTTATCAAAAATTTTAAAATCAAAATCTTTTTCTTCAATTGCATATTGCTTTAAAAAGAATTCGTCATTTTTTCCGTCTCCATTTGGCGTAAAAGTATTGGGTATATACAATGAAATAACAGGGTCTATCCTCACACTATTATAAATGGTATCTTTACAACCATGTCTAGTTTCTACAGCTAATTCTATTTTATAAGTACCTGTATCGGCATAATTATGAATAGGATTTTCTGATATATCAAAACTAAAATCTCCAAAATTCCAATCGTAAAACTCTTCTCCAATAGATTCATTTGTAAATTCTATTTCAGCCAAATACATGTTGGTTAATTCTGGATTTAATGTAAAATCGGCAATTGGATTATGCCAAGCAGCTACATAGTTTTCTATAGAAATAGTATCGTAACAACCTAAATCATTTCTTGTAATTAGACCAATAGAAAATAAAGAATCTTCTGTATTGCTTGAATTAGAATAACACTTTGAAGGGTTTTGAAGATAAGAAGTGTCTCCATCTGCTAAGTCCCATTTCCAGAAATTAATAGACGTTGCGTTAGATAGTGAAAAATCGAGAAAATTAATACAAGCATCAGCGCAATCTTCAGTAATGTCAGAAGTAAAAATAGTTGTCGGTTTATTCCATACCAGAACAGGTTTTTCAATTGTATCAAAACAGCCTAGAGCGGACTCTACAACCAACTTAACGTTATAAGTCCCTCCTGCATTGTAATCGTGAGCTGGATTTGGCAAAGTTGAAACGCCATTAATAGGGTCATCAAAATTCCACTGCCAATCGACAATAACTCCATCTGAGATGGTCGAAGCATTCGTAAATTGAGTTGGATCTGTATTTTCGCAAACCGTCGTAAAACTATATTCAGCAACTGGTACAGGATATATTGTCGCAACAGCCGAAGTATCATCAATACAACCGTGATTTGAAATGGTTATATAACTCACATTATAAGTCCCATGAGCTGGATAAAAATGCTGCGGATTTATATCAGATGCAATTGGTGCGCCATCTCCAAAATCTAAAATCGTTTGATCAATGTAATCGGGAAAATTAATATTAGAAGAATCTTCAAACTGAACAGCATTGTACAAACAAGCAGGGCGTTCTAATATTATTGCTTCTGGCACAGGATTAACAGCCACTGAACTTGTGATTGCATCGACACATCCTTGGTCAGAAACAGTTGTCAAAGTAACATCAAAAGAGCCGTCGGATTGATAGAGATGATAAGGGCTGGAGGAATTATCTAAAGCTCCCCCTTCGCCAAAATCCCATTGTTGCGATTGTATATTACCCGCCGAAATTATGGATTGATTCATAAAATAAATAGGGTCGTACAAACAAGTAGTTAAAGGTGCTCCTGTAGGATTCAAATTTGTACTATTTGTTACTGAAAAATTTGGAGTCGGCTGAGGGTGAACTGTTATGGTAAATTGAGAACTATTACAACCTTGTGTTACATCTATTGTAGCAACTTCGGTAACTGTTGAAGGAGGTGTAGTAAAATTGGGAATATCTCCTGTTCCCGCAGGCATTAATCCAATTGCTGGATTTGTATTTGTCCAATCATAAGTCACCCCTGGTTGCCCTGAACTGGGAAAAACAGGAGGCGTTGCCAACTCATTGGCACAATACTCTTGATTAGGCAAAGCCACAGGAGGAGAAGGGCAAGGAACTGTAAATGTAGTAGAGGAAGCGGGATACATTCCACAACCATCAGTGGTATTGTAATTACTTCCAGAAAGTACTTTAATAGAAATCGGAACACCGCACGGCACATTGGGAAAATCATAATATGCCCACCAATTCTCTGAATTAGCTTCACTACAAGTTCCAAAACTTACCGCAGGAAATGCACAGTTAGGCAAATCTGCCAGTGTAGAATTAATATTACCCAATGGAGATCCTCCTTGTTGCGTCACCACTCCGTTTATAGTAACCTCTATATTCATTGATGTACTACCAAATCCACTTCCATGCCAATGCTCGACATACAAACGCAACAAACCATCGCAACTACCACAATAAGCTACTTGAACTGAATGGGCTAAAACTAACTTAGACATTAAAGTTAATAGGATTATTAAAATATATTCTTAAACATAGTTTTTAGTTTTTAATCAGCTTTTATACTTCTATTACCGTCAGTCAAAAGCTGTTAATCAATTGACGAAAAATAGTTTGAACGGTTGCCTTTTATTTAATTGTAAAATTTAATAATTGCTGTCTTTTTTTCATTTTCTAATCCTACAACTAAAATATAAACACCTTTAGATAAGTCCGATACATCAAATACAACAATCTTACTACCTCCTAAAATATTTTTTACTTTCTTTCCTGAATAATCAATTAAAGTCACGTTTTTGATTGAAATTTTACTATTCAAATAAATGGTATTGTCCTTATTTACAAATTGAATCAAATCCTCATTTTTTTTACTAATATCACTAAACAAATCACAATCGAAAGAAAATATTTCGACCGTATCGGTATTTACACACCCATTATAATCTGTTCCTTCTAAAATAACTTGATGATAACCAGGTGTATTAAATGACAAATTAAAATGTTCTACCGTTTCTCCTGTTGACCAACTGTAAGCCGCCATATTATTTAAGCTAAAAATCATAAAATTATCATTTAAACAAAGTGTATCTGGAACATTATTCCCAATCACAACGTTGGGCAAACTATTTTCTATAATAGAAACCGTATCTGAATAAACAAGGCAAGAAGAAGTATCGGTAGCTGAATAAAAATAATCACCTCCAGAACTCACATATAAAGAATCTTGATTTGTCAATGAGGTATTCCATTCTATATTTTGGAATAAGGAATCTGCCGTAATCAACAACGAATCTCCTTCGCAAAAAGAATTGCCTTTTGAAATATCTATTAAGCTCGTTCCATCAGATTTAAAAACAATTTGAACGGAATCTGAAACCCCCACACATCCATTTGAATCGGTAGCAGAGACATAATAATATCCTTCTGCGGTAAATTCTGCGGTCTGTGAATGCGAACCACTTGACCATTCGTAGGTATCAAATCCATTTTCGGCAGTAAGGTAAAGTGTGTCGTTCCAACAAATAGAAAATAAAGAAGCAGTATCGAGCACCAATCCACTAGCAGTATAATTAATTTGAGTAATATTAACTGTATCTGAAATTATTGCACATGAATTTGTATCTAATCCTGTAAAATAATAATCTCCTGCAGTATTGACTGTTATTGAATTTGTAGTTTCAGCATTGTTCCAAGTCAAGCTATTAAAAGAGCCTCCTGTATATAATATAGACTCCCCTCCTACACATATAATTGTATCTCCTATTGTTTGAATATTGTATTGATATTGAGGGGTAAATAACTCTACCGTATCTGAAAAAGATTCACAGCCTTGAGCATTGGTTACCGTAGCAAAATAACTTCCATTTGAATTAACCGATTGACTCGATGAAGTCGCTCCATTATTCCATGTTATTGTATTAAAATTTCCTGTCAAATTTAAGTTTATCAAACTGTTATTACAAATTGCTAGCGAACTGTATTGTATTATAGGATGAATTGCTGGAATCACCGTTACTTTTAGCGTATCTGACCTACCTGGGCAATTGTTTGCATCTCTGGTCTTTAATACATAATCCCCCGACGTAAAAATAGTAAGCGAACTATCTGTACCTCCATTACTCCACGCATATTCATTAAAAGAATAAAGTGAACTAACTTCAACAGAATCTCCTTCACAAAAACTTACATTTCCTACAACCGATATGCTTGATGGAGCTAGGGGCTTACAAAACTTCGTCCAATATCCGTCGGCTATATTCCCCCCAAACTGTTGTTGATGAGCATTGGTTGTTGTAAAATTAGAAGTAGAACCTGTCCTTCCTGCAATTAAAATTTGATTGTTATAGACTAGTATATCGTTCCCAAAATCATTGTTTGTTCCTCCAAAATAGCTTGACCAAATCAAATTGCCATCTTGTGTAAAGTTGAGTAGAATATTATCGTATCCTCCCTTATTATTTTCTTGAATAGCAGTTGAATCAGTGACTAATCCATTTCCATCTGAAATTCCTAAAACCCAAATTGCTGTATCGGTCGTAGTAATCGATTTTATTTCATCATATCCCCCAGCTGTAATGTATGTCCCCCATTGTCTAGTTGAAGAACTGTCTAACTTTACTAAATATCCTTCCCAATTATTTACATCTTGATAATTCGGTTGAAAAGACGATGGAGTAGCAATACCGTCGTTACTTTTTGTTTTTCCTGTTAAATATAAATTCTCTAAAGAGTCTAAAGAAACTCCTGCTAAAATTTCGTTGTGCCATCCTCCTAAATAAGTTTTCCAAATGGTTTGAAACTGAGGATTTATTTTAAGTACAAATCCATCTAAATAACCCCCATTCTGATTCTGATGAACATTAGGATTGGCGATTGGTTCGTTGTCATTAGTAGTTCCAACAAGGTAAATAATGCCATCGGAAGTTACCGCAATACTTTCTCCCTTTGTGTTACTTCCTTTTATATAATAAGAATTATAAATTTCATTTCCATTGGCATCAAAAACACCTAAAAAAGCATTCTCCATACCTACTAGAGTGTTTCTAAAAGCATTGGGAGTACAAGGCAAATCAGAACTAAGGGTGTGTCCTGTTACATAAATTTTATTCGAATCATCAACGGTTACTGTTGTAATCAATTCGTGTTGATTTCCTCCATAGTAAGTACTCCACATCAACTGTCCTGTATTAGAAAATTTAGCTATAAAAGCATCGTCTCCACTCGCTATGTATTGTTGAAAAGCTCCATTGGTAGCCATTCCTATAATACTTGTTGTATTTCCGACAATATAAATATTATCGTTAGAATCTAAAGCAGCTGCGTAATTTCGTTCACTATAAGTCCCTCCAAAATAAGTAGCCCAAAGGCGATTTCCTTGGTAATCAAACTCAGCAATAAATGAATCTTGATCGGAAAGTGTGGTTTGATAAGCTCCTGTTGTTGCTATATTACTAGTACTAACTGTATATCCTGTTATAATTACATTATTGTTTTTTTTCACATCTATACTATAAGCAAAATCCATGTGAGCTCCTCCATAATAGGTAGTATATTCCAACCCATAAGCTATGGGGTCGATAATCAATTTTTTTGTTCTATTTTGAGGTAATATATATTTTAATCCTTCCTTTGTTTTTTCTAATCGAATAGATGTATTTTCTTTATTTTCATTCTCATCAAGATAGAATATTTCGGGTAATTCTTCTGTTATAATTTTTGTTTTAGCTTTCAGAATTACTTCCTCTTCATGAACGAATGCTGTTCCTCCTTTTACAACTAACTCAAATGACTTTAGCTTTGTATTGCTTACAATGTAATTGTATTTTAATTGATTATTAACAATTAGAAATTCAATATCGACTCCGTCCCATATATTCTTATATTGAATTTTTTGATAGCTATTAATTTCCGAAAATTGCTTTCCATTTTTAAAAACATTTGTTAGTTCCTTTTCTTTTTCGAATCCTTCAATTTTTACATTTTCACGACCTCTCTTAAACCACAATTCAATTCTTTCAACGTCAAGACTTGTAGAATCTATTTTATTTTTTGAGAATATTTCATAAGCGAAATGATCTTTATAAAAGCTAACATTGTAACTAGATGTCGAGAGAACATATTCAACTTCAGTATTAAACCTCCCATTTTGATCGAATACCTGACCTTTATTTTCAAGAAAAGAACTTTTCTGAGCATAGGAAAAACTCACCAATAAAAAGAACATCAAGAAAATAGAATAACTTATTTTTTTCATAACAAAGACTTTAAAAATAAAAGTTACAACATAAATTCTATTCTTACAAACCTAGCCTACTTTATTTCAATTTTGCATCTACTTCCTTTTGGGCATTTTCTAGAATTAAATCCGATTTAGCTTTTGCTTCAGCTTCTACTTTCTTCGCTTGAACTTCAGCTTCATCTTCTATTCGTTTAGCTTTTTTGTCAGCCTCTTGCGAAATTTTATCTCCTTTAGCATCTACATTTTTATTCAACCCTTCTATTTTTTTATCTGTTTTTTCTTTTAATTTATCTGCTGCTTTTTCTGCTATTTTTTTGGCAATAGGATTTGTTGCTTGATTTACTAATTTATCGGCTTCGGCATATCCTTGTTCTTTTTCTTTTTGAATTTCTGCTTTTGCTTCAGCTTTTGCTTGTGCTGCCGCTTTATCTCCTTCTGATCTCACTTTATCTGCTGCTGATTTTGCTTCTGCCCTAATTTTATCGGCAGCTATTTTCGCTTCTTCATTCAGCTTATCTGCTTGCCGCTGAGCCTCTTCCATCATTTTTTTAGCTTCTTCACCTAGTTTTTCTTTTGCTAAGTCTTTCCCTTGATCAACTAAATCTTTCGCTCCATCTTTACCCATATTTTCAAGATTAGAAACCAACTTAGGTTTTAACATTGTTCCACCTACTTTAATATCTAACGGGATTAAATCACTAACCTTTAAATCGACACCTTTAGAAGCCGCTTGACTTAACAATCCATCAACTAAACTATTTGCTGCTGAGCCTAATTTTTCTCTCGGTATTTTCATTTTAATTAAATAATCAATCTCTTCTGTTAATGCAGTTGACCCCGCAATTTTAGAATCTATTCCCGCCATTTTTAGTGGAAATGTATCTACAAACACTTTTCCATCTCTTAGCTCATATAAAAATTTAAGATTATTGAAAGTTTGCGATTTCAAATCATTTATTTTAGTTAAATCTGCTAACTTTTTTAACAACGGTAAATCCGTAACTGAAACATTATCGGTAAGAAAATTTCCTGTTCCTGAAAGACTTTCGTAAATCGGCTCAAAGTTTTGATCAATATCGGTATTTAAAGATAGTTTTGTAGAAAATAATCCTTTACAATATTTAGCTACAGGAGCCAATGTTTGTACGGTATTCATATACTCAAACGATTTTGTAAAATCCATATTTTTAACATTATAATCGAAATCTATGTGTGCTTTTTTCTTTGTAATAGCTCTATAATCTCCATTTACATTTACTTCTCCTCCTAGTACGCCTAAGGATACATCGTTTAAATAAGCTACACCTTCTTTTAATTTTACAGCCCCTTTCATACTCGACAATTCTAATCCATCATAAGCTAATTTTTCTATATCTGTATTCAAATTAAAATCTATATTTTTAGGTATATCAATCACTTCTGCATCCGCAGAATCAACAACTACTGGTTCTGCTTCTACTAATGTTGTTTTGGTTTCTTCTGTAACTGGTTCTTCATACATCAATTCATCTAAATCAAAATAAGAAGATTTTACATCAAAACTTCCTTTTAGTAATTCGTCTTTTAAATAATACTCCATATAATTGTCTATTGTACCTTTTGCATGTAAATCACTCTTTCCTATTTTAGCATCAAAATTGGCTAATTTAAGGTTCTCTGGAGCAAACAAAAACAACATAGAGTCAATTTGAACATCGTAACTCAAATCGGGAGATTGGTACAACATTTCTTTTATTTTTAAATCTCCAGTCGCCTCAAAATCTTGGTATTCTTCTTTTTCTAATGATGAAACTTTTCCATCTAAATGGACATCTGAAGTTATCAATCCGTTATAATTTTCACCTTCCGAAACAGGAATTACATTTTTAAGTTTTGCTAAATCAATAAATGCTTTTATATCAGATTTAATGTGAGGATCGACCATTGCATTTTTCACAACCATATTCGCATCTAATGTATTGTCGTCGAACTCTGCATGCATTGTTTTTAAATTTACAATTGTATTGTTCAAATCGGCACCTTCTTTTCTATTCACGTTCAAGTCAACCCCTATTTTATCTAATTTAGAAGGTAAATCTGGATATTTAAACCATGCGTTTCCTACGTTTAAATTAAAATCAAACCCTGGCATTACAAGCGAATCCATTTTACCTTTCACGTAACCATCTATTGCTAAAGTTCCATTTGTTTCTATTGCTTTAAAATCTTCGGTATAAACTCCTGGAACCATACTCAACAAAGACTTAAACGTTTGTTTAGTTGTACTGTAAGTTATATCCATATTCATATCATCATCTACCATTTCTAACCACCCATCAAAGTGAAGTCCTAATTCATTCAAATTAATATTGTTTTCTTTAAATGTATAGCGTCCTTTTTCTAAATCCATATCTGCAACAAAATCGATATTGGTATTTACTTTTTTCATGTAATCTACTCCTTCGCTATTTGCCGAGAACTCATCAACTGTTGTTTTTGTAACCACATTATATAAGTCGTTATTAATCTTTACATTCCCTGTATGGTTTAGATTTTTAAGAGACACGTAAGTATCCATACTAGCGTCATCATAAACTATATTTGAATTGGTTAATCCGTAGTGAGCCAATTCGAATTTAAAATCGGAAGGCTCTTCGCTTGGTTCTTCTACTACCTCATCAATTGCGGTAGTGTCTATTTTTGCAATGTCGTAATTCGCTGTTCCATCTTCTAATACTTTTACGTAAACGTCTGCTCCGTCAATCGTTACAGACTTAACTGTATAATTTCCTTCAATAACGCTTTTTAAGTTTAGTTCTAACGCCGTATTCTTCACCTTAGCCAACGCTAATCCTTCAAATTCATCGATTCCAACAACCGATAAGTCGTCAATACTTAAATAAAAATTAGGAAATGATGATATTAGAGATAAATTAACATCTTTGAAATCTAATTTGGCATTTAGGTTTTCATTGGCTACTGTTTTTATTTTTTCTATTATTTTATCTTTAAAGATAAACGGAGCAACAATTAGTAGCACAAGAATTAATAAAAAACTAATCCCTGTCCATTTAAGGATTCTTCCTACTAAACTTTTTTTCTTTCTGCTATTTTTACGCTTTTTTCCCATTTTGATTTATACTTTTGTATTCTATTTTTTACATTTAATGAAACAAAAATACAAAATAACATCAATTATCACTGCTTTTATTTGCATTGTAACAATTATTTATGCTTTGCCTCTTACAAGACATTGGTTTTATTACCAACTTACAGACATCATAGTTCCTAAATCAACACCGAATAAAAGCCTAGACAAGCTAAATTTAAATAATTTCACTCTTTTAGACTGTCGTGACATAGAAGAATACAAAACCAGTCATATTCCAAATTCGACTTGGATTGGAAACGACAAGGATTTTTGGAACAGACTTCCGTTAAAAAACGACAAGCCTTTTCTTATTTATTGCTCTATCGGATATAGAAGTTCCATGGTAGGAAAAAAAATTATAGACTCTTTGAATTTAGAAATTTTTAATTTAGAATACGGTATTTTTAATTACAATTACAACAAAAAACCTTTGATAGACAGCCTTGGACAATCAACAGAAAATGTTCACCCTTACTCATTTTTCTGGAAGCTATTTTCCTATTAACCTGAATTACTCATAGGTTTTCATTATAAAAAGTCAAAATATCAATAGAATTGGATAATACAATTTTTATTTGAAGAAATATAAGTAACAATAAAACTATTTATAAATTTCATTTCATTATTTAACGATACAACAGCTAGTTTGTTTGGCTTTTTAATAGGAATTATCCACCTTACCCCCTCCTAAAATAAGACATAAAAAAAGAGGATAGCAATGCTATCCTCTTTTTTTGTTTTATTCTTAATAATTATTATTTCTTAATAATTTGTTGTTTCATTCTCCAATCTTTAAAATCAGCTTGTTTAGCAAGTGATTCTATTAACTTAGATTCTACATTTTCTCTCAACTCACTAATTAGCGTTCCTTTCTCCACACTTAAATCTGTTGATTCGTCAACAACTGCGGGTGTTTTCCCTACTACTTCTACAACATAAACACCGTTGTTTCCTATTATAGGCTTTGTTGTTTCTCCCGCCTCGGTAGCAAATATAGTTCCTATCACTTCTGGCTCTATAGCTCCTGCCAATCCTGGTAGATTATTCATACTTAAATCGATATCTACTGGCTGTGTTGGAGCATCTATTGCTTTTGACATATCCTCTAGCGATGTAGCACCCCCTATTTTCCCAAGCAACAATTCAGCTTTTTTCTCTTTTACTACGTAAGGCTTCATTAATTCTTTAATTCCTTCAAAAGTTGGCACACCTTCATGCTCTTCACTTTTCAAAACAGTTATAGCCAAGGTCTCGTCATTGATAAACTCAGGATCTGAAATTGTACCAACCTTATGGTTAAAATTCCATTTTACTAAAGGCATGTTTTTTCCAAGATCTCCTATAAAAGGATTTTCTATTCTAACATTTTCAGCTGTTTTAACTTCTTTATTTAGTTCTTTAGCAGCTGTTTCAAAACCTTTCTCTTTTGCTAATTTATAAAAAGAATCTACTGTTTCAGTATAAGCTAAGTCTTTAGTTATTTTACTAGGCTTAACGTCAGCATCAACTATTGCTATCATTTTATATTCGTTATCTCCTCGTTTTAAGTTTTCCATAATATGAAAACCAAATGATGTTTTTACAATTTCTAATGCTCCTACTGATTTGTTAAATCCAAAATCTTTATACTCCTGAACAAAGTTTATGTCTTTATCAAAAGTATATTCTCCATCTTTCCCTGGTTGATTAGAACCTGGATCTTCTGAATATTTGTACACAAAATCTTTAAACTTAGAACGGTCAGCTTTTAAAACCCTTAATAATGAATCTGCAAAAGCTTTTTTCTTTTTAAACTCAATTTCGTCAGCTTCATCTGCTTTAACCAAAATATGTCTTACTGTCACTTCATTTTTGGTAACAATATCTCTCACTTTAATCAACTCTATTTTATTCCCCTCTACAATAGGTCCTATTACATCTCCTTTTTTAGCATCGGTAATCGCTTCATCTGTTGTTACAGAAAACTTACCACTTCCAGGTTTATAAGGTTCAGTTGGAAGAACATCGATAGCATTTATTTGATATTGATTTTGATTTTGTTGATTTGCATTTATTTTAGTTGCAGCATTGTTTGCTACAAATAACGAATCATTAGTTGTTTTCGCAAAAGCTATCTTCTTTTTTTCCATTGAAGCAATCGCTTTTTGCTTATCTTCTTCAGATGGAGCTACTTTAATTGTTACGTAATCAATTGTTCTACTCTCTGACTCTTGTTCCCATTTTGTTTCGTTTTTATGGGCGTCATAATATTTTTTCAAATCCGTATCAGAAACTTCAACGACAGTGTCTGGAATTGTGCTAAACTCTTTATAAGCATAACGAATAGATGCTTTTGTGTTTTTTTCTATGAATTTTCTTTCAGCATCTTGGCGTGTTACATAAACGCCATACTTAGCCATTTTGTTGTACTTTTCTATTTTTCGTTCTTTTTTTACTGGTAAATCTACATTATAATAAAGCATCGCCTTTGCATTTTTACCACTTACTAAATATTTATCTAGACCTTGTTTTACAGAATCCTTTTCAAATTTACCATTGTAAGTAAACATTTCTTGTATTATTTTTGAAGGATTATCTCCATATATCAAGATTTGATTCATTTCTTTATCTCCAACTTGCAATGGCACTTCAGCTAATTGTTTTCCATATAAGGTATCAATTATCATTTGACTCCACACACTGTTTTTAATCTGTTCGTTTTGTTGCTCATCTAAAATTAAAACCTGACCAGCATTTCTATACTGATTTCTCAAATTATTTATTTTATTTTCAACTCTTCGATTATAATACCATTTAGAATCCATCATATCGGAACCATAAATACTCCCAATTGGTTGTTCTCCTGTTCCATAAAAGAAACCTGCTACCCTATCGAAAGGTACTATAAATAATAATAAACCTAACCCTACAAAAATTACTAACAAGGTTGATCTTTCTCTAATTTGTCCTATTACTGCCATTATATTTTATCTAAATTCAAAAAATTAAGTCTGCGAATATACAATTGTAATTTGATTAATAAAAATTTTACCCTATAAGATTGCTTTTATATTGCATTTTACGTTTTATAAACATTTGTTTTTAGTTGTTAACATTATTTTACGACAGCTTATTATCTATTGATTTGTTATTAAAATTGTAGCTATATTTATCATTTTAATCATTAATATAAAGTACGTAAAACAAAAATGAGTCAAGTCAGAAAGATTAAAAAAGCACTAATTTCCGTGTTTAACAAATCAAACCTAGAAAAAATCGCTAAAAAGCTAGATAATTTAGGGGTTGAAATATTTTCTACGGGAGGAACACAAACTTACATTCAAAACTTAGGAATAAAAGTTTCTTCTGTTGAAGATTTAACCAATTATCCTTCTATCCTTGGAGGCAGAGTAAAAACGTTACACCCTAAAGTTTTTGGTGGCATTTTGAGTCGAAGAGACAACAATTTAGACCAAGAACAATTAAACGAATACAAAATACCTGAAATAGACTTGGTAATTGTAGATTTATATCCTTTTGAAGACACTGTTTCAGCAGGAGGAACACATCAAGAAATTATCGAAAAGATTGATATAGGTGGAATTTCTCTTATTAGAGCTGCTGCTAAAAATTATCACGATGTCGCTATTGTATCTTCTAAAGCGCAATACGATACAATTCTCTCATTCTTAAATAACGGAGGGGCAACCTCTCTTGAAGACAGAAAAAAACTAGCAACAGAAGCGTTTAATATTTCATCTCACTACGACACACACATTTATAATTATTTTAAAGACAATGATGACTCGGTTTATAAAGCGAGTATCCAACAATCTTCGATATTAAGATATGGAGAAAACCCTCATCAAAAAGGTATTTTTTATGGCGATTTAAATGCTATTTTCGATAAATTACATGGAAAAGAATTGAGCTACAACAACCTACTAGATGTTGATGCTGCAGTTTCTTTGATGCGTGAATTTAAAGCTACCGAACCTACATTTGCCATTTTAAAACATAACAATGCTTGTGGCTTAGCTTCTAGAAACACTTTGATAGACGCTTACAAAGCCGCATTAGCTGCTGATCCTGTTTCTGCTTTTGGAGGTATTTTGATTAGCAACACAGAAATAAATGTAGCTACGGCTAACGAAATTCACAAATTATTTTGTGAAGTTGTAATCGCTCCAAGTTATGAAACTGAAGCCTTGAATATCTTAAAAGGTAAGAAAAACCGAATTATATTGATTCAAAAAAAGGTTGAATTTCCAACAACTCAAGTAAGAACTTTATTAAATGGAGTCCTTTATCAAGAAAAAGATAATATAACCGACAAAAAAGAAGATTTTGTTTATGCTACAAATAAAAAGCCTTCAACAAGTCAGTTAGAAGATTTAGAATTTGCAAGTAAATTATCAAAACATACAAAATCAAACACAATTGTAATAGCTAAAGACAAACAACTTTTAGCCAGTGGAACAGGTCAAACATCAAGAGTTGACGCTTTAAATCAAGCGATACATAAAGCAAAAACATTTGGTTTTGATTTAAAAGATGCCGTTTTAGCTTCAGATGCTTTTTTTCCATTCCCCGACTGTGTTGAAATTGCAGGAAACGAAGGCGTAAATGCAGTTATACAACCAGGAGGTTCTATAAAAGATCAATTATCTATCGATTATTGCAACAATAATAAAATAGCGATGGTTTTTACAGGAACAAGACATTTTAAACATTAATTATAATAGAGAACAAAAAATAATATGGGATTTTTTAACATGTTTACTCAAGAAATAGCAATCGATTTAGGGACTGCTAATACTTTGATTATTCAAAATGACAAGGTGGTAGTAGATGAGCCATCGATAGTAGCCATTGACAGAACCACAAATAAAGTAATTGCAATAGGTAAAAGGGCTCAACAAATGCACGGAAAAGTGCACGACAACATTAAAACAGTTAGACCTTTGAGAGATGGAGTTATTGCCGATTTTCATGCAGCAGAACACATGATACGAGGAATGATTAAAATGATTAATTCTGGACGTCAATTAATGCAGCCCTCTTTAAGAATGGTAATTTGTATTCCTTCTGGAATTACAGAAGTAGAAAAAAGGGCCGTACAAGATTCAGCAGAACATGCAGGAGGCAAAGAAGTCTATTTAATACATGAGCCAATGGCTGCTGCAATAGGAATAGGAGTTGATGTAGAAGAACCTATGGGAAATATGATTATTGATATAGGAGGTGGAACTTCTGAAATTGCAGTCATAGCTCTAGGAGGGATTGTTTGCGACAAATCTATTCGTGTGGCAGGAGATGATTTCACAGGAGACATTGAAGAATACATGAGAAGACAACATAATATATTAATTGGAGAGCGTACAGCCGAACAAATTAAAATTGAAGTTGGTTCAGCGATTACAGAATTAGAAACACCTCCAGAAGATTATCCTGTTAGAGGAAGAGATTTAATGACAGGTATCCCTAAGGAAATATACGTAACTTACAAAGAAATAGCACATTGTCTAGATAAATCTATTGCAAAAATAGAAGAAGCGATTATGAATGCTTTGGAAATGACCCCTCCTGAACTTTCAGCCGATATTTTTAAGACTGGTATTTATTTAGCAGGAGGAGGTTCTATGTTGAGAGGTTTGGATAAACGAATTTCAGAAAAGACGAAATTACCCGTTCATATTGCAGAAGACCCTTTAAGAGCGGTAGCTAGAGGCACAGGAATAGCCTTAAAAAACATTGATAAATATCAATTCTTAATCAAACATTAGAATTGATTATTTTTTAGATAAATTTTATATTTATACTCAAAATAAAAAGCTGTGCTATACGCACAGCTTTTTACATGAATAATTAGGAGTCGTTCAAATGCGAAATTTTTTATTGTTTTTTCAGAAATATGGCGCTGTTTTTATCTTTATGATATTACAAGGGATTTGTATGCTTTTTATTTTTTCTAAAACAAATCCATATCAACACTCCAGGTTTGCAAACTCTTCCAATCAAATTATAGGGAATATTTATAGCGGAATTAATAATATAAAAAGCTATTTATATTTACAAGAAGAAAATGCATTACTAAAAAAACAAAACACAGAACTTCAACAAAAATTAAAAGGGAGTAATATTGTAGTTGGTCATTATTTTGAAAAAAAAGAAGACACCATATACATGCAGCAATATTCGTTTCAAAGCGTATCGGTAATACAAAGTACTCGAAATAGAAAATATAATTTTTTAACACTAAATAAGGGAAGTGCCAATGGCTTAAAAAAAGACATGGGAGTTGTTGGTACAAATGGAATTTTGGGATATATTGTTGCAACATCAAATCATTTCGCTACGGTCTTACCTATTATTCACCCTCGATTCGAACTTCCTGTCCGTCATAAAAACACACATTCCTTTGGCTTTCTTAGTTGGGAACAAGGCAATAATTACAACGAAGCAACGGTAAGTGGAATAGCTAAAATAACTGATATTACAATAGGAGATACCATTATAACAACTGGTGGAGAAAATTATTTTCCTGAAGGAGAATTAGTTGGTTTTGTTAAATCAAAAACAGAAGAAATTGGTAAAGGGACTCAAATTATCACCATTACTTTAGCCGAAGATTACGGAAGTGCTTACAATGCTTACACCATTGAGAATATTGCGAAACAAGAATTAGAACAATTAATAGACGCTACGATAATAAATGAATAACTCGATTAAAAATACGTTACATTTTATTGGATTGCTTGCCGCACAAGTACTTATAGTTGATCAAATTGACTTTTTAGGACTAAACGCCTATATCAATCCAATTTTGATAGGAGCGTATTTATTTTTCATACCTTTAAATTGGAAAACCAACCAATTACTTTTTGTTGCTTTTTTTATAGGTATTATTTTAGATGCTTTTCACAATACTTTAGGCATGAATGCTTCTGCAATGTTAACCATAGCATTTTTCAGACCTGCATTTTTAAGAATTATACTACCAAGAGAAGGTCTAGCTTCCGATAGTTCTCCAACCGTATTTACATTAAAAACAACCAAGTTTCTTATTTTTTCGGGAATCTTATTTTTTGTTTATCACTTAGTTTATTTCTCTTTAGAATCACTAATTATCGAATCCTTTATTACTATCTTAATAAAAGCTGTCTTATCTTCCATTTTTGCTATTTTACTAGCTCTATTATATCAATATCTAACCCTAAAAAAGCATTAGATGACAGATCCATATCAAGGAAGGCGCTGGGTAATTATTCTTATCATTATTTTTATAGGAATAATTTTTTCTGTCCGATTATTTTACATTCAAGTAGTGGGTGATAAATGGGTAGAAAGAGCCAAAAACATAACACATAGCGAAAAAGTCATAAAACCTTCCAGAGGATTAATTTACGATAGAAATGGAAAGTTGCTAGTTACAGCTAGTCCCGTATATGATATTTGGTTAACCCCAAGAGAAATTGGAGAAATTGACACCCTCGAACTATGCAATGTTTTAGCTTTATCAAGAGAAGAATTTGATAAAAAATTAAAAAAAGCTAGAGCTTACGCATCTTATAAGTCTTCTTTATTTTTAGAAGGGTTGTCTAGCGAAGATTATGGAAGAATGGTAACTAAATTAAATCATTATTCAGGTTTTGAGACCAAAGTAAATACACAAAGAGGTTATCCTCATGATGTAGCGGCTCATATTTTAGGCTATATTCGAAAAATAAGTAGTAAGCAAATGGAACAAGATAAAAGTGATAAAGGAGAGCATTATTACTTAATGGACGACTATATTGGAATAACAGGGCTAGAAAAAGTTTATGAAAAAGAATTGAGAGGAGAAAGAGGAACTTTGGGCTATTTGAAAGATAGACTAGGCAACAAGAAGACCGAGGTAGCTACCGAATATGCAAAAGAGGGGAGAGATTTGTATAGTACAATAGACCTTGATTTACAATTATTTGGAGAACAATTAATGAATAATAAAAAAGGTTGCATTGTTGCTATTGAACCTTCTTCTGGTGAAATTTTAGCAATGGTTTCAGCTCCCAGCTATTCTCCTAAAGGAATGGTTGGAAGAAACTTTTCTAAAAACTGGAGCGAAATGAATCGAAATGACACTTTAAAACCTCTAATTAACAGAGGGGTTTATAATTCTCATTATAGACCAGGCTCTATCTTTAAGCTAGTACAAGCTCTTGTAGCTATGCAAGATGGTGTCATTAATGAAAATACAGGTTTTGCTTGTAATAAATCTTTTATTGGTTGCCACAATCACGAACATCCTTCTAATATTAGAATAGCGATAAAACATTCTTGCAATCCTTATTTTTACCAAGTCTATAAAAAACTGATACTTAGAGGAGAATCCAAATCTATATTTACCGACAGTAGAATTGGATTGACAAAATGGAGAGAATCGGTACAAAGTTTTGGATTAGGAGTAAAATTAGAAACCGATTTGCCAGGCGTAAAACCAGGAAGAATACCAGACACCTCGTTTTACGATAAAATTTACGGCAAGAGAAGATGGGCTTTTAGCACCATTTATTCAAACAGTATAGGCGAAGGAGAAATAGGTGTTTCTCCATTACAAATGGCTAATTTAGCGGCTATTCTTGCCAACAAAGGATTTTATTACACCCCGCATTTAGTAAAAAAAATAGGAGCTGATGGAGATAAAAAAGAAATATTTAAGCAAAAACATTATACCGTTGTTGATTCTAGTTATTTCACACCTGTAAGAGAAGCGATGGAACAAGTTGTGCTCAATGGAACGGCTAGAAGAGCACAAATAGACAGTATTTCTGTTTGTGGAAAAACAGGAACAGTGGAAAACAAAACATTTAATGATCACTCTGTATTTATAGCTTTTGCCCCAAAAGACAACCCTAAAATAGCAATAGCTGTTTATGTAGAATACGGAACATGGGGCGGAACATGGGCAGCTCCGATAGCTAGTGTTATGATTGAAAAATATTTAAAACACGAACTTTCAGAAAGAGGAAAAAAGAAAGCTAAAAGAATTTTAGACGCTGTAATATTAAATAAACATTCAGATTTTACAAACTAAATGGCTAGAGAACAAAACATATAAAAAAAAATAGACCTACCGCTTTTGGTAATGTATTATTTACTTGTTTTCATGGGGTTAATAACCATCTATTCTTCTAGTTATAGCGATGAATTCCCTGAAATATATGCTTTTAACAAGCCATACGGGAAACAATTATTTTGGATTGTAATTACCTCTCTTATTGGAGGAGGAATTTTACTTCTCGACACTAATTTTATAAAAAAATCGTCCTATTCAACTTACGCTATTGTATTACTAATGCTAGTTGTTGTATTACTAATGCCTCCAATAAAAGGAGCCCGTTCGTGGTTTAAACTGGGTAGCTTTTCATTGCAACCCTCTGAATTTGCTAAATTTTCAACAGCAATGGCGGTTTCCTATTTTATGAGTCAAATAAATGTAAAAATGCAAGATTTTAAGACTAAACTTTACGTTCTTATTATAATTGCAATACCTGGAATGTTGATTTTATTGCAACCCGATGCTGGAACACTACTGGTCTTCTTTTCTTTTATATTTGTAATGTATCGAGAAGGGCTTTCTGGTAATATTTTGCTTGGGGGATTTTTCATGGGGATTATTGGTGTCCTATCTGTTTTTATAAAAGCTTCAGATGCATCAGAGCGACTATTTAATTATCAAATTGAAGGTAATTATTTATTTGCTGCTTTAATTATAATAATTGGAGGTTTAGTAACTTTTATTATACAAAAATTAGTATTGCCTCGCTATCGAAAAGAACGATTTAAGCTAACTTTTGCTACCGTTTTATTTTCTGTTATGATGATTTTAAGTGTAAACTGGGCTTTTAATAATGTATTTAAAGAAAGGCACCGTTCTCGTTTTCAAATTATGTTTGGAATAAAAGAAGACAGAAGTGGAGATGGCTACAATATCTATCAGGCGCTATCAGCTATTGGTTCAGGAGAATTTTCAGGAAAAGGATTTTTAAAAGGTACATTAAGTAATGAAAAATATAAACACGTCCCTGAACAAAGCACCGATTTTAT
>CAMZKF010000271.1 GCA_947311095.1 uncultured Flavobacteriales bacterium | reverse complement strand
TTTTTTTCTTTTCTACCTTTTGAATTATAATATAAAATATGGTACTTATAATTCGGCTTTCCTTTTATTCTTTCTTCGACTTTAAGGTTGTATTCCCTACCCATAATGTAAGCGTCTCCTTCGTCGTTGACTTTATAGTCTTCTATTTTAAAAAACTCATCGGTATATGGTAATTGAATGTCTTTTTGCCACAGTTCATTCAACTGTTTATCAAAAACAGTAAATCTAAATTTTTCAGCACCTTTTTTATCGTAAGGTTTGCTCAAATAGACGAGCATCTTGGTTTTGTCTTCTGAAAATTCAATTCCAAAATAACCTTTCTTCCTTTTTTTATCAAACGTTAGTTCATCTAATTTGTTTAACTTTCCTCTAGTCAATGTTTCAGTATCTACAAGACTATAATATAAGGTATTCTTCTTCGTTTTTTTATTTATATAAGAGCTTAACAATACTAGGTTATTATTAAAAAAATATAAATTTTCGAAAGTCATTTTCTTTTTCCCCTCATTTTTTAGGTTTAAAAATACATCTGATTCTAAATTCATTTCTTTTGAAAAACGAAGAATGGAATATCCTTTTTTATAATCATATTTTAAGATATAATACTTGCCTCTATACTCTCCTATATAATCGCTTATGCTCTCTTTCTTTTTAAGTTTTAATTCATCTCCCCATGTTATGCTTGCTTTGTCGGTGGTTTTTAATGGGGTAATTTGAGTATAACCAAAGAAACTTATAAAGGATAGTACAGTTGTTATTATTATAATTTTCATGTTTTGTTGTGTTTTTGTTGTGTTAGGGATAGAACGGCTTGTTTGAACTCCTTTTGTTTTTTTATTCTAAAAAAACAAAAGAGTGAGTAGTGATAGCCCGCCCTCATCTTTTTTTGATGAGGGAACACCCAACTATTATTCCATTTCTTAGTTTTCCATTATTTTATCGCCTAGTGCGTTGTCGAATACTACTTTTAGGTCTTTACTAAATCCAAAGTGTTTTTCATCTACGTCCATACGTCCTTGGGTGACGTGTCCTAGCAATGTAAATTCGGTTCCTGACGCGACCATAAAGTCTAAAAATTCTTCTTCGGCCTCGTTAGTAACTGTTACGACTACTCTACCTTGAGCTTCTCCAAACAAGAAAGCGTCTTCTCTTATTTCGGAATCGCTAACAATATCGAACCCTAATCCATTGGGCATTGACATTTCGGTAAGGGCGATGAATAAGCCTCCGTCGGCACAATCGTGGGCTGAGTTGACTAATTTGTTTTTTATTAAACCTTTTATGGTTTGTTGGGTATGGTATTCTTCGTCTAAATTGAAATATGGTGCTGGTGATTTGCTTATTTTATGGTAACTAAATAAGTATTCGGAGCTTGCTATGTCGTTTACAGATTTTCCAATTTGAAAGATTAAATCTCCTTTTTGCTTAAAATCCAAAGACATTATATTGTTTTTGTCATTTATAACTCCTAACATTCCGATAGTTGGAGTTGGAAAAACGGGTACTTCTACTCCATCAATAATTGACTGATTGTAGAAGCTTACGTTTCCTCCTGTAACTGGGGTTTCAAATTTTTGACAAGCCTTTGTCATTCCTTTTACAGAACCTACAAATTGCCAGTAAGACTCTGGATTGTAAGGATTTCCAAAATTAAGACAGTTTGTAATTGCAGATGGTTCTCCTCCCGAACAGGTTATATTTCGAGCGGCTTCGGCTACTGCTATGGCACAGCCAACTTCTGGGTCGGCGTTCACATATCGAGAGTTGCAATCGACTGTCATTGCAAGTGCTTTGTTTGTTCCTTTTACGTTTACAATTCCAGCATCGGTTGGTTTGTTTGTGGACATTGATCCAGCTCCAACCATGCTGTCGTATTGTTCGTATATCCATCTTTTTGAGGCTATATTTGGGTGTTTGATTAAGAAATTGGCTACTTCTACTAAATCTTTGGGTTTTTCGACATCGTTTATCGAGAATTTTTTAAATTCTTGGTAGTAAGCTGGTTCTTTGTATTCTCTTTCATAGATTGGAGCTCCCCCTCCCAAGACTAAAGAATCGGCATTGACGTGAGCGACAATTTTGCCTTTGTAAGAAAACTCTACCATTCCGTCTGTGGTTACGTATCCTATTTCGGCACAATTTAAATCCCACTTTTCGAATATAGCTTCCACCTTTTTTTCTTTTCCTTTTTCTACAACTACAAGCATTCTTTCTTGAGATTCGGACAATAGAATTTCCCAATCTTTCATTCCTTGCTGACGTGTAGGAACTTTGTCTAAATCGATTTTCATTCCTACTTTTCCTGCAGCACTCATTTCGCAAGTAGAACAGGTAATTCCTGCTGCTCCCATGTCTTGCATTCCGACTACGGCATCGGTTTTAGCCAATTCTAAAGTAGCTTCTAACAGTAGTTTTTCTTGAAATGGATCGCCAACTTGTACTGCTGGTAAATCGTCCATTGAATCTTCGGTCATATCTTTAGAGGCAAAAGCGGCTCCGTGTATTCCATCTTTACCTGTGGCTGAACCAACAATAAATACAGGGTTTCCTTCGCCAGAAGCTGTTGCAGAAATCATGTCTCCTACATTCATTATCCCCGCAGAAAAAGCGTTAACCAATGGGTTTTGGTTGTAGCTATCGTCGAAAAACACTTCTCCTCCTACTACGGGAACTCCAAAAGCATTTCCATAATCTCCAATGCCTTTAGTGACTCCTTTTACCAACCATTTTGTACGATCATTTTCGATGTTTCCAAAACGCAAAGAATTTAATTGAGCAATTGGTCTTGCTCCCATTGTGAAAATATCTCTATTAATCCCTCCTACACCTGTTGCAGCTCCTTGATAAGGTTCTAATGCACTTGGGTGATTGTGTGATTCTATTTTGAAGCAACAAGCTAATCCGTCTCCTATATCGACTAAGCCTGCGTTTTCTTCGCCCGCTTCAACCAACATGTGCTTTCCTGTTTTAGGTAATGTTTTTAGCCAAGTTATTGAATTTTTGTAAGAACAATGTTCGCTCCACATTACAGAATAGATACTCATTTCTGTAAAATTAGGAGTTCTTCCCATTATTTTTTTTATTTCTTCAAATTCTGATTCTAATAATCCTAATTCTTTGGCTTGGTCTAATGTAGCTTCTTGCATTTGTTTTGTTGTTTTTCAAAATATAGTTGCAACAAAAATACATTTTAATACGCCTTAACCCCTTAGTATTTTTTTAACATATCGACTTTCTTATTAACCTGTCGATTATAAACTGTAAGACTCAAGGTGTTTGGTAAGCTTTACTAAGTTTACATTAACAAAAAAAACACGGTCAAAATAAATTTTGCCGTGTTTTTCTATTTTTAAACACCTGTTATAAAAATAATTTATTCTTTTAATTTGGGTTTGAAAACTTTGGATTTGTAACAAATTCTTCATCCGATAATGTTAATAAAAATGCTTTTAAATCGATTCTATCTTGCGGATTAAGTTGAACTCCTCCTGCGGCAACGTGCTTCATTAAAGGATCTATTGTTGGTGAGTACTTTAATTCTAGGCTATAAAAATTAATGACCTCATCAAGTGTTGCAAAACGGCTATCGTGCATGTATGGTGCGGTGTAAATTAAATTTCTTAATGAAGGCGTTTTAAACTTTCCGTTATCATTAGCGTCTCCTGTTACAGCTCCTAATCCCAAATCGGCAGGACTAGCGTCTAATCCATTGTTGTGAAATTTATTATCTGTCCAAAGAGGGTTGGTAGCACTTCCGTGACAATGAAAACAATCTCCTCCTGCTTCGTCCATAAAAATATTGTACCCATTTAATTCCGAAGGTGTTAATTGAGATTCTCCTCTTAGGTATTTGTCAAATTTTGCATTTCCAGAAATTAAGGTTCTTTCAAATTGAGCTATTGCTTTTACAACCTTCATAGAATCGATTGTTTCTGTTCCAAAAACACCTTTGAACAATGCTGGATATTCATTATCTGCTTGTAGTTTGGCTACTGCATTTGGCCATATTTCGTGCATCTCTACGGGATTTACGACAGGACCAAGTGCTTGACCTTCTATATCCAAAGCTCTTCCGTCCCAAAAGAATTTTCGAGAATAGTTCCAAGCGGCATTAAAAATAGGCATTGCACTTCTACTTCCTAATAATCCATCAATTCCTGTACTAAAGGCATCGGGGTCAGCAAAGGCATTTTCTTGTTTATGACAACCCGCACAACTTAATGTATTATCTCCTGAAAGTTTTTTTTCGTAGAAAAGTTTACGCCCTAGAGCTATTCCTTCTTCTGTCAAAGGGTTGTCTTCTGGATTGTAAGGAGAAGGTAAATATTTTCCTATGGTATAAGGAATTTCAAGGGAATACGATGTAGGATTAGTTACTTCGTATTCACATGTTCCATTATCTGCTTTTGCTTTTCGATCGTAATTTAAGGCTTTTGCATCTGTACAACCTTCTTTTTTACGACAACTGGTCGCTGATACTCCGACAGCGACCAATACTAATAATATTATTTTACTTTGTAGAATACTCATCTTTACGTTTTTTTATTCTTTTTTTTCGTGATGGATTACTCATTTATAAACTTTTAAATTTGTATTCGAGATGTCGCTTCGCTCATTTGTTGTGGCATCTTTCTATGTTTTTTCACAAAAAAAGCATAGAGAATAGCCCGACCTTTCTCCATTTTTTTTCATGAAGAAAGGTCACGCCTAATACTTATCTATTATTGTGTTACTGATCCAAAGCTAAATACTGATCTTCCATTTTGATTCATCATAATTTGAGCTTGATAATTTGGCATTAACATACTGTTTAATGTATCTAAATTCCATTGATTTGGATTTTTGAACCATTCAGCCATGTCCATATTAATAGAAATTGAAGCATCACTTGAAAGTGTAAATGATTGATTTAACTTAACTGGAAAGCTGTTATTTTCAAAATTCCCTGTATTTGGATTTTTAGCTGTTCCATTGTGATATGCAAACGATGTAGTATCGTTATTTGCGTCGATAAATCTACCTTCGAATTGCATGTAGTGGTAACCTCCTCCTATCATTGCTGGCCATGCCCAACTTGAAGCATTTAAATCTGGATATGCTCCTGATGTATTGTCTGTTTCGTCAAATCCCCAAGTGAACCCGACTCCTGTGTAATCGCCAAAAGGAATGTGTATGTCTGCTGGGAATGCGTGAGCAAAGGTATTAGTATTGGTAAAATCTACTAAATTGTATCCATCTACAACTATGCTATCTCCGTCTGCTTTGTATATAACAAAATCAGAAACCAAGTATTTTATTTTTGTGATACTATGATGTGTTCCTTTATCATTAATATATTTAATGTCATTAAAATCGCTTGGTGATACTGAAGCTCCTGCATAATTATGACTCATTTTAATCATAACGTGACTTCCATTGTGTCCATCTCCACTTGTGGTATCGTAAAGACAAGATTTATCATCTTTTTTTGCATTGGCGTCGTAGTTTGTAGCTTTAGCGTCTGTGCATCCTTTCTTTTTACAAGATGTTGTTCCAAATGCTAATGTAAGCCCTAATATTCCTGCTAGTATTAATTGTGTATTTTTCATTTTTATTTTTGTTAAAAGTTATAATTAAATCCTACCGTTGTTCGATAGAGTGTAAATAATTGTGTACTGCCATTTAATTGCGTTGATAGTACTTTTTGATATTGAGCATTTATACTCCATGCTCCTTTATATAATTTAAGACCAACATTTCCAAAAAAGGTTGCTCCTCCTGAATCTTTAATCACTATTTCTTGATAATCTTTATCGAATTTTTCGATATAGCCTCCAATAAATGGCATAACAATAATATTTTTTATTTTTTTCATATAGAAAACATTCGCATTAAAATTTAATGTATTTCCATATTTAAAGTTATCCTCATTATATGTATTAAACTTAACATTAAGATTTGAAGTAAAACCAACGCTTTTGAATCTAAATGCATAAGTTGTTAAAAATATGAAATCCCAACTTCCTGATCCAGGTTGCAAATCGACATTGGGTTTACCATAGGGATAAGTTTTATCAATACTCCCTAAGGGTATTTTAACTCCTCCTCCAATGGCAACTCTATGCGTAGGTGTGTCAGTAGAATCCATACACTGTTTTGTGTTATACAATTGATACATTTGTATAATAACAGGGTCTGCTATTCCTCTGACTCGATATTTTGCTAATCCATTTACTTTTTGAGTGTTATCTGCTATTGGTATAATAAACATGGTTTTCCATTTTAATTTCCAATAGAAAGCTCCTCTCAATTCGTAAGACTGATAAATATCTTTGACTTCTTTACTTAATAAAGTACTCGTTTCTTGCCCTCCTCCGTGCTTTAATCGAACTTGTCCTAATGTATTGTACTTGCCAAACATGTGGCGAGTACGATAATATATTCCAAATGAATTGTGGTAATCATTGGGTGATATATTTAGGAAAATATTGCAATTATCGCAGGCAAAACTCGTTATAGAACTAAGTAAAAGTATTATTACTAAAATTCTTTTCATTTTTAATTTTATTTTTTTCTTACCTCCTTCAATTTAAAGCACACCAACAAAACAACTAATGTGCGCTTTTTTTGATTTTAATAAGATTTAGTTTCAATTGAAAATTTGAAACGTTAATACATAATTTATTTTAAAATTCGTCCTTTTCCAAAATTACAAACTGCAATTATTTATAACCAACAAGAATATGAAATTGTTCGTTTGTAATAGCAGAACACCTTTCTCTTAGTTAAATAAACTCTACCGAATATTTAACACTAAAAAAGTATAATTGAGATTTTAAAAGGATAAAATTATTACGTCTTCGAAGCCTATAAATAGTTTCATTTAAGAAACAACAGGCTAAACACGAATAATCTAATAATATTGTTATGCCATTTAATGAAATGGCTTAATTAATTATGCTATTGGAGGTCTAAAAATAGAGGTTATGTGTAATTCTTGAATATGGTTTTCAAGAACATATAAATTACCTTTATCTTCTATTGGAAGAATTGAAGGTTTAATTTCTTCAATTTGCTGAAACGAGAAAATAGAAACTACTACGGATACAAAATCACCTGTTTGACTTGTAATATCATTCGAAGCTAATTTTAACTCTTTAGACAAGTGACACGAACCTTTACAGTGAGAATCTGGAACACCTTTATTTTCACAAAATTCAGCCGTATATTCCTCTTGATTTAAGGCGTAATTAACCAGCTTTGCTGTTTGTATTAAAACAGATAAAAATAGCGATGCTATAAAAAACGATATGACAACTTTTTTGTTTTTCACTCCTGCAAAGGTAAATAATAATAAGCTAAAAAAAAATGACAATTATCAGTTAATGAGACTCTAACAAAACTACAAGGGCTTTACAGTATATCCTTTAGCTCTAAGTAATTCGATTACTCCCGTATTTAGAGGTAAATGAGCTGCTCCTACCGCCATAAAAACACTTCCTTTTTTCAAGTACTCCTCCACCCTATTTGCCATGTGTTTGTTGCGTTCGTAAAGAAACACTTTGTTAAATTCTTCTTGTTTTTGAGGAGAATCACCACTAAACTCGTCCATAACAACCATTAGGCTATCTAAATTTTCTTTGGTGTAAATATCGAGTAATTCGTCGATACTTATTTCTTCTGCTTTACCAAATTCGACTACTGCTTTAACTAAATCTTCGGCTTGTTGTTCTACTGAAATTGATTTAATGGCTGTTATTTGTTCTTTCATTGTTTCTAATCCAACGAGTTGCTTGCCTTGTTCTTTGGCTTTTTTAAACCAATATGCGTCTAGTGCATTTTCTTGTTCTGCTTTTAAACCTTTGGTCATTATCATTTGGGCTGTAATCATTGGTTGCATTTTATTAAACAAAAATAATGACATACCTACTGAATCTATAAAAAATTGATTGACCAAGTCATAATTTTCTTTTGACAATAAGGTTTTTAATGTTTTATTAGAATCCATTACCATTGCCGCCATCATTCCTACTTTATCAATACTATCCATATTTAGCTCCATTGCATAAATATCGGCATTGTTAAAAGCTTCTTCTACTCCTTCTTTAAAATTAAACACGCGTTGATCTTTAGAGTGAAAAGTTCCATATAGATAAGATGTTTTCTCTAATCCATTTCCCGATATACTCCAAAATAAACTTTTATATTCTTGCTGTGAACATATTGAATAAGTAATTAGTATTAATGTTGTAAATAGAAATTGTTTAGTGTTTTTCATAATAATTTTAACTAAATAAAGCAGGTCTTAACCTGCTTTATAATTTTATTTTACAACTTTGGGCGTTGTTTCTTTTCGAATGAAATAAGTGTAAATCCACATTAATGTAAACGAGGGTATAAAATCTGTAAAAGGTAATATTTCTTCAACAAACTCTCCGATAGTTGCAATTGCTACTCCGTTTTTATTCTTATACATTAAAAACATAAAAAAGGCAGAAAGTGGCGCCCAAACCAAATCTCCAAATTCACCAAGAACAGGAAGAGCAAAAGTCAAGTAGCCTATTCCATCGAATATAATTCCCAGTATTAATAATATTATTTTCTTATTCATTTCTGTTGTTTTATTACGTTATAAAATCAAACATTGTTCCAAAACAAAAGGCTACCAAATTTTAGCAATTTTATCGGCCGGTTGTCGCATGCTATCCCCTTCTTTCACATTAAACGCTTCAAAAAACTCTGGCATATTACTTAGTGTTCCGTTTACTCTATTTTTACCGGGAGAGTGTGGATCTGTTGTAACTCTAGTGATTAGTGCATTGTCTCTAATATTGTTTTTCCAAACTTGAGCAAAAGCCATAAAAAATCGTTGTTCTGGAGTGTATCCATTTATTAATTTTTGCTCTTTTCCTTCCATTGCTTTTTCAAATGCGTGATAAGCAATTGTTAACCCTCCAAAATCCGCGATATTTTCTCCTAATGTTAATTTTCCATTTACAAAAACACCTTTTAAAACTTCATAAGAATTGTATTGGTCTATTAATTTTTGAGTTTTTGCATTAAATTTATTTTTATCTTCTGCTGTCCACCATTCTTTCATCATTCCTTTAGCGTCGTATTTTGCTCCCATATCGTCAAATCCATGTGTAAATTCATGTCCTATTACTGCTCCCATTCTTGCGTAATTAACGGCATCTTCATAATGTTCACTAAAAAATGGTTTTTGCATAATTCCAGCAGGGAATACAATTTCATTAAGTAAAGGATTGTAATAAGCATTAACTATTTGCGGAACCATCCCCCATTCTTTTTCATCAACTTCCTTGTGTAATTTACTTAAATTTTCAGCTGTTTTAAAACGGTTAGAATTAATTACATTTTTATAATAACTATCTCGACTAATAGAGAGTGAAGAATAATCTTTCCATTCATCTGGAAAACCTAGTTTCTTGGTAAAAGCTCCTAATTTTTCTTTAGCTTTCAACTTTGTTTCGGAACTCATCCAATCTAGGTTTTCTATTCTTCCTTCAAAAACTTTAGTAATGTTTTCAACCATTTCCTTTATCTTAACCTTTGCTGTTTCGCTAAAATTATCTTGAACAAAAGCTTCTCCCAAAGCTTCTCCAATAGCTGAATTAGTTACTGCAGAAATACCTTGTTTCCACATTGGCTTTTGCACTTTAGTCCCCCTCATTATTGTACTGTAAAAATGAAAACTATTTTTAGCCATTTCTGTAGTCAAAGCTCCTGAAGTTGAATTTATTAATTTCCATTTTAAATAGGTTTTTAAGTCTTCAATCGACTCTTCGGCTAATATTTTATCCAAAGCAACTATAAAACGAGGTTGCCCCAAAATAATAGTATCAACATCAGCAACTCCACGCTCAGATAAATACATATCCCAATGTAAGTTAGGGTAAGATGCATTAAACAATCCAGATGCAGTCTTGTTATAATTGGCGACAGGGTCTCTCAATTCAACAGGTCCTTTACTTGCTTCGGCTAATTTAGTTTCGATGTAAAAAGGAATTTGATCAGCAGGTTTTTTAGTGTTACTTTCAATTCCTACAATAGAAAATTGTTCGGAAATATAATCTTGATATCCTGCTCTAACTTTTTTTGACCTTTCATCATCTTTAAAATAATAATCTCTATTAGGTAAACCTAATCCTCCTTGACGAACATGAATCCTATACTTTGAATTTCGTTGAGCATCTTGAGCTACATAAGCACTAAAAAATGCTGATACTCCCATATCATGCAAATGAGCAACTTCTTTTATTAATTCTTCTGTATTTGAAATCTTATCTATATGTGCTAATTCAGGTTTTAGAGCTTCAATTCCCTGTACGTTCCTTTTCACTGTATCCATAAACGAGGCATAATAATCTCCAATCAATTGATTTGCAGAACCGCTTTCTGAATTAGATTTTTCTGCTTTTTCTAATATTTTATTTAAAATATTATTGTTCTTATCTGCCAAAACATTAAAACTACTCCATTTACTTTCTTCTTCTGGTATAGGATTAGTAGCCAACCATTCTCCACATGCAAATTGATAGAAATCATCTTGAGGCCTAGTTGTGGTATCTAAATATTCAAATTCAAGCGAAAGAACGGAATCTTTTTTAGCTAAATTAATTGGCTTTGTATTTTCATGCACAACCACTTCTTCTGTTTTACTTGTTGGACTTTTTGACTCGCAAGAAAATAACGTTAGACTAGCTAACGAACTGTAAAATAAGATTTTCATAATTTAAAATAAATATTTATTAAGAAGGCTACTTCTTTTTTTCGGCTGTAAAATACAAAAAAATATTGACTATCTTTCTTCTTTTAATGTATTTCAAAATTAAATAGATATAGAACCTATTTGTTTTTCACAAAAAAAAGCCGAAAGTATAAAACTTTCGGCTTTTTTTATTAGTGTTAAAACAATTTAGTTTTTAATTATTCTTTTAACTATAACTTCATTGTTTTCAGTTATAATTTTCAATACATAAACTCCATTGTTTTTAGAAGATAAATTAATGTTGTGTTTTTTATTGTACACCTTTCCTGTTTCCACTACATCTCCCAATAAATTATAAATTACATAATTAATATTTTTAGCAGCTTGAATAGTAAATATTCCTTTTGTTGGATTTGGAGCTACGACTAAATTTAAGTTATAAATTTCAGTAATTGATACATTTGTCATCGTATAATTATTTGTAGCACTACAACCGTTAAAGGCTGTCATTTCTACGGTGTAAATACCTGGTTCTGTTGGTGTGTAAGATTGGTTCGTTGCCCCTACAATAGAATCTCCTCCAAAATACCATTGGTAAGAATCTCCTTGTGTTGACACCAAGTCTCCTCCTGTTTCTGTAATCGAAACAATTGGATTAACCTTCACTGTAAGAACTAACTCTACAATACTATCACAACCTGTAACATTTGTAAATGTTTGATTGTAAGTTCCTGTTTGTGTTAAAGGTTGTGTTCCAAAGTAATAAATATCTCCTTCGCAAATCGACTCAACTACACTTGTATCGGTAGAGTTACCTATTTCTACAACCATCGTTACTGTACTGTCACAACCTAAATAGTTTTGAAAAACAGTAGTGTAAGTTCCAGCTTGTGTTATGGTATCATTTCCAAAAACAATACTACTTCCATTACAAATTGCTTCATTTACTAACGTATCTGTTGGATAAACCAAACTTAGATTTATGGTTACAATACTATCGCAACCATGAACTGTTTGTAAAGTATCATTGTATGCTCCTGCTTGATAATAAGACACACCTGCAACAACTAAGCTATCACCTAAACATATTTCTTGTTCTATTGTATCGGTATAAGCATCGTACATTGTTAAATAATAAGTAATTACACTATCACAACCTGCATTATTCAATACAGTTGTGGTATAAACTCCTGATTGATTCAATATTACACCTCCAAACTCAACACTATCATTTGAACATATAGTATCGTAAACATTGCTAGACGTACTTTGAACAACTTCCAATGTCAACGTTACAATACTATCGCAACCACCTGCTGACGTAAAGGTCTCTGTATAAACACCTGTTTGAGTTAAATTTTGTGTTCCAAACACAACGCTATCTCCACTACAAATAAGGTCTGAAATGGCTAAAGTGTCAGTTGCTCCTACGATTAAATGCAAGGTAGAAATACTATCACAACCATTTGCTGCGACAAGCGTATCTGAATAAGTTCCCGATTGCGTCAAAGACATGTTATCAAATTGATAAGAATCTCCACTGCAAATAAATGTTGTAAACGAAGTAGTCGCCATTGGTTTTACGAATAATTCTAGTGTTACAATACTATCACAACCTGTTGAAGCTTGTAAAGTATCGGAATAACTTCCAGACATTACGATTGGCTGCCCTCCAAATTGATATGGAGTTCCCCCGCAAATAGTATCTTGAATTGTTGTGTTTTGAACTGGATTTACTGTTACTACCATATTTACAATACTATCGCATCCTGTAGCATTAGTTAAAGTATCGGTATAAGAACCCGCCATATATATATTTTGGTTTCCTAAAACAATGGTGTCTCCTGCACAAATTGCTTGTGTTAAATTTACCGTATCAGCTGTACCTACTGTTAAATTTAAAGTAGCAGTACTATCACATCCATTTGATCCAGCATAAGTCTCTTCATAAGTTCCTGAAGTTGTTAAAGACTGCCCTCCAAATTGATAAGTATCTCCTTGACAGATGCTTTCGTTTAATGTTGTTGCGTTAATTGGTTTCACAAATAATTCTAACGTTACAATACTATCACATCCTGAAATAGATTGTAAGGTGTCATTATAACTTCCTGTAGAGTCTAATGCTTGACCTGCAAATTGATACGTACTACCTGCACATATTGAATCTTGAATAGTAGATGATGTTAACGGTGTAACGATTAATTCTAAGTTTACTAAGCTATCGCAACCTGTTACATTTGTCAATACCTCCGAATAATTTCCTGACTGAGTTAATGTTTGAGCACCCAAGACAACACTATCTCCTTCACAAATTGTTTGTGAAACGTTTACCGTATCTAAAGTTCCGACTACAATTGTTATCGCATTTGAAACAACCGTTGAGCCACATTGTCCTGAAGAAGTCACTTCGCAAGTAATTACGTCTCCATTATTGGTATTTGGAGCTTGAGAAGTATAAGTAGATAATCCAGTCCCTACATTGTTTCCGTTTCTTTTCCATTGAAACGAAGGGCTCATACCTCCATTGGTAATTGCTGATGTAAAACTAGTTCCTTCTCCATCACATAAAGTTGAGTCTGCTGTAAAAATTTCGATTGTTGGAGCTGGACTATTTAATACTGTTATGGTTATTGTATCTGTATTTAAACATCCATTTGCATCTTCTCCTAACACTATGTAATCAGCAGTAGCTGTTGGAGCAAAAGCTACTCCATCGTTTACAGTTCCGTCCCAAACGTATGTAACACCTCCCGAACCTGTTAAAGTCACATTTGCTCCCGAACACACTAAACTAGTTGTTGCATTCGCTACAATCGTTGGCAATTGATTTACTGTAAGTGTTAAAACAATAAGGCTATCACACCCTCCTGCATTTGTAAGTGTATCGTAATAAGTTCCTGCTGTTGTAAGTGTTTGATTATTGAAGTCAAATGATCCGCCTGCGCAAATACTTTCTGCTAACTGAGTGGTGTCGTTTGTACAAGTTGATGAACACGCTGAAGTATGCATTCCTACATTACTAAAATCATCTTTTGCTAACATATCCCATTCTACAGAAGGGTCAAA
>CAMZKF010000270.1 GCA_947311095.1 uncultured Flavobacteriales bacterium | reverse complement strand
TACAACAGTATCGGGATTAGTAGTAGCGATTATACTACAAGTATTTTACAATTATATCGTTTCTAAAATAGACTCATTGGTTAATCAAATGGAAGATGCTTCTATTTCTTTAATTGATTTGTTAGTTAAACACAAATTATCTAAATAAGAATCGACCCGTTTGGTTTTAGAATAGGTAAGTAATTAATTTGTTAATACTCGATGAGAATTAACTATAAAAAAAGAGAAAATGAATGATAATATAGTAAGTATCGGACTTAAAGCCATTGTTGCAATTATAGCAATTGTAGGTGTGGTTTTAACCATAGGTCTTGTTAGAGGAGGTAACCCTTCTGCATACGACAATGCAGACATTACAAAATTGGGAACTGAAATTGCCATAGAGCAAGGAAAAGATAAAACAATGACTCAAGCAGAGTTAGAACGTTTTATATTTGATGAAGGAACACGTGTAAAAGAAGAGCGAGAAGCTCAAGTTCAAGCAAATGTAAATACCATTATAAATTTCACATTTTATGTATTGGGAGCTGTAGTTTTAGTTCTTATTTTAGGAACGGTAGTTTCAATTGCTGGAGACTTAAAGAAAAATATGGTTGGAATTTTAGGTGTAATAGGATTTTCAATTCTAATGTTTGTTATTTATTCTACTGCTAGCGATGTTGTTCCAGCAGAATATGTAGCCGCAGAAGCCAAAGAGTTGGCGAACAACCCCGATTATGTAAGTGTTTACACACCTAGTAATTGGAAAATGGTAAGTGCATCACTAACAAGTGTTTTTATATTAGGAGGAATTGCAATCGCTATGTGGTTAGTTGGTTCTGTAATGAAAATAGTTAAATAAAATAATAATATGGCAAGAGAAGTCGAAGAAATAAATGCGAGTTCGATGGCAGACATTGCGTTCTTGCTATTAATCTTTTTCTTGGTAACAACTACGTTGCATAAAGAAAAAGTTATGGAAGAACGTTTGCCACAACGAGTACCAGAAGGTCAAATACCTCCAAAGGTTTTACCTAGTAATGTGCTTGAAATTGTAGCCAATAGAAAAGATCAAATTCTTTTGGAAAGAGAACCTGCAGAGATTGAAGATATAAAAGAAAAGGTAAAAGAATTTTACGTACATCCATTAACTGCAGCGAATTGGCCAAAACTAACTCCTGTAAAAAAAGCAGAAGTTGAAGCTAAATTAAAACTATACAAAGGTTATGTAGCTCAAAATGTAGCCGCTTATGAAGATTCGGTTGCCATTTTTGAAAAAAAATTAGCCACTATTGAATTAGTAGGAGATTATAACGAACTTTCTGACAAAGGAATGGTTACAATTCAATTAGATAATTCAACTAAATTTGATACTTACTTAAAAGTATTGGATCAAATTATGCTTGGACTAAATGAATTGAGAAACGATTTAAGTGTCGAGAAATTTAACATTCCCTACAAGAGATTGAACGAAAGAGATGAAGAAGATAGGGCTAAATTAAAAGCGCTTAGAATGGTTTACCCAAAGCGTATAATGAAAGCTAAGAACGTTAACACAAAATAAAAATATTATGTCTAGATTTTCAAAAGGAAAAAAGAAAAAAGATCCAGCTATTTCGACAGCATCTTTACCCGATATTGTATTTATGTTGTTGTTCTTTTTTATGGTAACTTCTGTTTCTAAAGAGAAAGAATCGTCGTTAAACATTGTTAAATCAACGGCTTCTGCAGTGACCAAATTAGATAAAACCAAAACCATATTTAATTACTTTATAGGAAAACCTAAAAGCTCAAAATATGGTAAAAATTACCGTGTGCAGTTAGACGATGCTTTAGTGCCAAATATGGTAGCTGTTGGAACTTACTTAAAAGACCAAAGAGCACAGCACGAAGATGTTTGGAATACTGAAGTTTATAACAACTTTAAAGTTGACACAAAAGCCGAAATTAGAATGGTAAAAGGTGTTCAAGACGAATTACGACAACAAGACGCTTTGAAAGTTATCTATTCGGTAAATGAAGGAAACTAAATCAAAAAAAGATAAAAATAAAAGCTCTAACAAACGTTAGGGCTTTTTTTGTACTTTTGTAGCAGTTGTTTATAACCCTAAACTAGATTTAAAAACCGAAAAAAGGCTTTATTAATAGGTAACCCATAAAAATGGAAGAATTAGAAAACGATAAAGAAATGTCCTTTTTAGGACATTTAGAAGAACTAAGATGGCGATTAGTAAAGGCAGCAATAGCAATTGTAATTGTAGCCTTTGTTTTGTTTATTTATACAGGTCCTATTGTAAAGGAAGTTTACTTGAGGATGGCAGATGCTAACTTTCCAACCTACCGTTTTTTTTGTTGGCTGTCTAATATGATTGGAATGGGAGATGCTCTTTGCGGTGTTGACATTCCAATCGAATGGCAAGCTTTTGAAATGATGTCGCAATTTTCGACCAATATGTATTTTGCAATTGTAGGAGGTATAATCTTAACATTTCCTTATTTATTTTATCAATTGTGGCAATTTATGAAGCCTGCTTTAAAAGATTCTGAATTGAAAATTTCAAGAGGAATTGTATTTTGGAGTTCGTTGCTTTTTTTCTTGGGTGTATTGTTTGGCTACTATGTAGTTAGCCCATTAACAGTTCAGTTTTTTGGAACATTTCAAATTACAGAAGAAATTAAAAATAACATAACCATTAGTAGTTATTTATCTCTAATTACAACTACAACATTGTTTAGTGGTTTGTTTTTCGAATTGCCTATTTTTATTTATTTACAAAAATGGGCGTGATAGGTTCCGAAATGTTAAAGAAATTTAGAAAACATGCATTAATTGTAATTCTTATTTTGTCAGCAATTATTACACCTCCAGACATTATTAGTCAAATTATTGTAACATTCCCTATCTTAATAATGTATGAAGTAGGAATATATGTAGCAAAAAGAGTAGAAAAAAAACAAAAGTTAGAAGATTAAATTTTTAAAAGTGAATTTTTATTGTATTTTTATAAGCTATAAAAAAAAAGTCTGAAATCTATTTATTCAAATATTATATTATTTCTATTAGTTGTAATCAACAGTGTTTCCTACGCCCAAAAAACAGAAGTATCGGGCATTGTCTTAGATGCTGACAATGGAGATACATTACCCTTTGTAAACGTTTATTTTGTAGGAACTAAAATTGGAACAACCACCGATTTTGACGGAAATTATTCAATACAAACTTATTATGCTTCAGACTCTTTAGCCGCCTCTTTTGTTGGTTACAAAACTCAGAAAATAAAAATAAAAAAAGACAAAAGTCAAGTCGTTAATTTTTTACTAGAAACATCAATGGAAACACTTCCTGAAGTTGTAATAAAACCAACAGGAAATCCGGCACATCCAATATTAAAAAATGTAATAAAATATAAAGATGCAAACAATAGGACTAAACTAGACGCCTATGAATACGAGGTTTATAACAAACTTGAATTTGATATCAATAATTTAACAGAGGATTTTAAAAATAAAAAAATATTCAAAAAATTTGATTTTATATTTGACAATATTGACACTACTTTAGCCAAAGATTATTTACCCATATTTATTAGCGAAAGCGTATCCGACCTTTATTATAGACGAAAACCCAAAGGACAAAAAGAATATATAAAAGCATCAAAAGTATCGGGAGTAAACAATAAAAGTGTTGCTCAGTTTACAGGTGATATGTATCAACAAGTCAATTTATATGAAAATTTTGTCTCTATTTTTGGTAAGAATTTCGTAAGTCCAATTGCCAATTCAGGATTAATTTCGTATCGTTATTATTTAGAAGACAGCATGTATATCGACAATAAATACTGCTATCAAATACGTTTTTTGCCTCGTCGAAAAAACGAAATGACACTTGATGGCACCATGTGGATAAACGATACAACCTATGCAATAAAAAAAATAGAAGGTCATATTTCGGAAGGAGCAAATATAAATTTTGTAAAAGAACTTCATTTTAAACAAACGTACACTCAAGTAAACAATGAAGCTTGGATGTTGGAAGACGATGATTTATTCATTGATTTTGAGTTGACTAATAAATCTATGGGGTTTTATGGTCAAAAACATGCCAGTTACAAAAACATAATAGTTAATAAAGTAAAAGACAATTCCTTTTACGAAGGGTTAGAAAAAATAACCGTTTTGGATAGTGCTACCGAAAGATCAAATGCCTATTGGAAAGAAGCTAGACACGACTCGCTGACCGAAAATCAAGAAGGAATTTATAAAATGATAGACACACTCTCGAACCTACCTGTCATAACAACCTATGTGGATATAATTCAAACCGTAGTATCTGGATATAAAACCGTAGGTAAATTTGAAATAGGACCTTATTCGTCTATTTATAGTAAAAATGCAGTTGAAGGCTCTCGTTTTAGATTGGGAGCTAGAACCAGTAATGCTTTTAGTAAAACAATAGAATTTTCTGGATTTGTGGCTTATGGTTTGTTAGACAAGCAATGGAAGTATGGAGCAGGAACACGTTTTTTTATTACAAAAAAGCCGAGACAATTAGTCTCTTTAGTTTATAAACACAATGTAGAACAAATAGGGTTAAGTACCAATGCTTTTGGAAATGGGAATATTATTTCACAAGTAGGGGTTCGAAATCCCATTAATCGAATGGTCTTTAATACCGATTATAGAATAGGTTTTGAGCGAGAATGGCTCAAAGGATTGTCAACTACTTTTTTGTTGAGAAATACAACCATACAATCGTTGGGGATTATTCATTTTCAAAGAGAAAATCCTATTACTGGAAATAAAATTCTTATTCCTAATATTACAACTTCTGAAATTACTGTATTTACTCGATTTGCTAGAAATGAAGAGTTTTTAGAAGGAGAATTTGACCGTGTAAGTCTGGGAACTAAAAGTCCTACATTTACCCTAAATTATACCTATGGAATGAAAGGTGTTTTGAAAAGTGAATTCGAATACCATAAAATTATTTTGGGTTATAAACATAAGTTGAAATTAGGTTATTTTGGAGTCACTCATTACGGAGGTCAAATTGGGAAAATATTTGGCGTAGCTCCTTATCCATTATTAGAAGTTCATCGAGGAAACGAAAGTGTAATCAGTAACACAAACGCATACAGTATGATGAATATACTAGAATTTGTAAGCGACGAATATGTCAGTGGAGACATAGAACATCATTTAAATGGACTGTTTTTGAATAAAATACCTTTATTAAAAAAATTAAAGTGGAGAGAAGTAGTAGGGGTTAGAGGGATTTGGGGTAAAATTAATGACAATAATTTAAAAGTAATGGAATTACCAGCTTATACACTATCTTTACAAAACAAGCCTTATTTTGAATCATCGGTTGGAATAGAAAATATATTTAAGTTTCTTAGAATCGATTTATTGTGGCGACTCAATTATTTAGATCATGAGTTTAATGGAATAAAAGTAAATCGTTTTGGAGTAAGAGGTAAACTACAATTCCATTTCTAAATCTTCAACTATAAATCATTTTTTGATAATGAAATTAAGAACAAATCAAATAAAAAAAGCCTATAAAGGTAGAGAGGTCGTAAAAGGAATTACAGTTGAAGTTAATCAAGGTGAAATTATTGGTTTACTAGGACCTAACGGAGCAGGGAAAACAACCTCTTTTTATATGATTGTAGGGTTGGTGAAGCCAGACACAGGAAATGTTTATTTGGACGACAAAGATATTACACGAGTTCCCATGTACAAACGTGCAAAAATGGGAATTGGTTACCTGCCTCAAGAAGTTTCTGTTTTTAGAAAACTAAGCGTAGAAGATAATATTTTAGCGATTCTTCAAATGACAGATTTATCAAAAAAAGCACAACACGAAAAATTAGAAGAATTAATCGACGAATTTAGCTTAGGTCACGTACGAAAAAACTTAGGAGAACAACTATCGGGAGGAGAAAAAAGGCGAACAGAAATAGCGAGAGCCTTAGCCGTTAACCCCAGCTTTGTATTGTTAGACGAACCCTTTGCTGGAGTTGATCCAATAGCAGTAGAAGACATTCAAAGTATTGTTCTAAAACTTAGAAAAAAAAACATAGGCATATTAATTACCGACCACAACGTACAAGAAACCTTGTCTATTGTAGATAGAGCTTATCTCATGTTTGAAGGAGCGATTCTTAAATCGGGATCAGCCGAAGAGCTAGCTGTTGACGAACAAGTTAAAAAAGTTTATTTAGGTCAAAATTTCGAGCTAAAAAAGAAAGTATTTAACGATTGATTTGTTTACTGTAAAAGATATAAAAAAACGATATGACACTAATATTAAATATTGAAACGTCAACAAAAGTATGTTCGGTAGCTTTAGCTTTAAACGGAAAAACAATTGCAAGTAAAGAAGAGTTAGGAGTACAGTACATTCATTCTGAAAAATTAACCGTATTTATTGATGAATTAATAAAAGAAAGTCAATATTCAATTACAGATTTATCGGCAATCTGCGTAAGCAAAGGACCAGGGTCTTACACAGGTCTTAGAATAGGTGTTTCTTGTGCAAAAGGATTAAGCTATTCACTTGGTATCCCTTTATTGAGTATAGATGCTCTAACAGTTTTGGGTAATTATTTTTCACAATTGAACAAAATACCTAACAATACTACTGTCTATCCTATGATAGATGCTCGTAGAATGGAAGTGTTTACACAGAAAATGTCAAGTAAATTAGAATCTGAAACACCAATAGAAGCCATGATTATAGACGAAGATTCTTTTTATGATGCACAACAGAATATTTACCTCTTTGGAGATGGAGCTAATAAATTGGAGGGTGTCATAAAAAATAAAAAAGTAATTGTTTTTAAGAATGTAGAAACAAGTGCAAAAGGAATGGAAACTATTTCATATCAAAAGTTTTTGGGAAAAGAATTTGAAGATGTTGCTTATTTTGAACCTTATTATTTAAAAGAATTTATAGCCGTTCCAAGTAAGAAAAAATTATTATGATTGTAATTAATAATGAAAAAATAAAGAAAGGAGAGAATAAAATAATTCATCTACCAATTTCTAAATTACCATCAGGTACACAAGTCGATATGGAAGTTTATGTTTTTAATGGGAAAAAAGAAGGTGCAACATTCCTTTTTTCGGGAGGCATGCACGGCGATGAGATAAATGGAATAGAAACAGTTAGAAAAGCTATCGAATTAAAATTGTTTGACAAATTAGAACAAGGAACAGTCATCGCAATTCCTGTTATTAATACCGTCGGCTTTATTAATTATGCCAGAGAAGCAAACGGAAAAGATGTCAACAGAAGTTTTCCTGGTTCAAAATCAGGCTCTTTAGCAGCGTTAATAGCACATACAATATCAAACACAATATTGCCCTTAGTCGATTTTGGAATCGATTTTCATACAGGAGGAGCAAGTATTCATAACACACCTCAATTAAGAATTAGTTTAGAAGATAACGTAGCCTTCGAAATAGCTCAAAAAACCAACGTTCCTATATTGATTACAAAAAATACAATTTCGAAATCATTTCGAAAACAAGCTTTGTCAAAAGGAAAATCAATATTAGTATTTGAAGGAGGAGAATCATTAAGGTTAGACAAAAGCTCCATTGAAACAGGCTTTCATGCAATAAAAAACATACTCGAATCTTATCAAATGATAAAAGAAAGAGAAGTTAAAATTAATAAAAACCAACAATTATTTGATTATTCAAGATGGCAAAGATGTTCAAAAGCTGGAATTTTTACAGCACATAAAATAGCTGGTCAACAAGTAGAAAGAGGAGAGTTAATTGGAGAAATAAATCATTTAAACCCTATTTCGAAAACTAAAATTAAAGCAAAACAAACTGGAAATATAATAGGGCATAGAAATAACCCTGTTGTAAACAAAGGAGATGCTTTATTTCACATCGCTATTAAAGAAAAATACTAGAATCGTAATAATTTAGAATTAAATTCGTTGTTTTGCATACGCAAATGAAACTTTCTGTAATCATAGTCAATTATAATGTAGAACATTTTTTAGAACAATGTTTGCTATCCGTTCGTAAGGCTTCTAAGTCCGTTGATATGGAGGTCTTTGTTGTTGATAATATTTCTATTGATGGTTCGGTTACAATGGTAAAAGAAAAATTTCCCGAAGTTATTTTAATCGAAAATAAAGATAATGTAGGATTTTCAAAAGCCAATAATCAAGCCATGCGAATAGCAAAAGGAGAATATTTTCTGTTGCTAAATCCCGACACGGTAGTCGAAGAAGACACGTTTAAGAAAGTCGTCTCCTTTATGGATTCTCACCCCAATGCGGGGGGGCTGGGAGTCAAAATGATTGATGGAAAAGGAAAGTTTTTGCCCGAATCTAAAAGAGGATTACCAACACCAGCAGTAGCTTTTTACAAAATTTTTGGATTATCTAGTCTATTTCCAAAATCAAAAAAGTTTGGGCGTTATCATTTAGGCTATTTAGACAAAGAAGAAACCAACGAAATAGAAATTTTGTCAGGAGCTTTTATGCTTATGAGAAAAAAAGTACTAGATAAAATTGGTTTACTCGATGAGGCTTTTTTTATGTACGGAGAAGACATCGACTTATCGTACCGTATTATTTTGGGAGGATATAAAAATTATTATTATCCCGAAACTAAAATAATTCACTACAAAGGAGAAAGTACTAAAAAAAGTTCGGTAAATTATGTATTTGTGTTTTATAATGCTATGATAATTTTTGCAAAAAAACATTTTTCAGAAAAAAATGCGAATACATTTTCAGTCCTCATAAAAGTTGCCATTTATTTAAGAGCTTCAATAGCAATAGCAAACCGATTTGTAAAAAAAGTGAGTTTACCTATTTTAGATTTTATAGTTTCTGTAGCCTTTTTGTTTGTAATAGCTCATTTTTATCAAGAATTAAAACCCGTAAAATTAGAATTTTCTCTACTTAAAATAGCACTCCCTTTGTATGGCGGTATTTGGAGTTTGTCTATGTTTTTTTCTGGCGTATATGACAAGCCAATTAAAATAATGAAATTAGTTAAAGGTAGTTTTATCGGATTGGCTATTATATTAATTATTTATGGACTATTACCAAAATCTGTTCAGTTTTCTAGGGTCATTATTTTAGTAGGAATGCTAACGACTATGTTCTCCTATTTTTCCATTAGAGGCTTTTTTCATTTAATCGGAATAAAAGGTTATAATTTAGTTACTACTACAAAAAAAAGATACGTAATCATTGGAAGTTTAGAAGAAGTTAAGCGAGTAAAATCTCTTTTAGAACAAATATCAGAGGTGAGTTATGTCGCAACCCTGTCGCCCAACAACCAAAACGAACAATTGTTTGATGGAAGCATCAATCAACTCGAAGATTTTATTCACATCAATAAAATAAACGAAGTAGTCTTTTGTGCAAAAGATTTAAGTGCTCAAGAAATTATACATCAAATGAGCAGTGTAAAAACGCACGAAAACGTAGATTTTAAAATAGCTCAACCCAATAGCTTATTCCTAATTGGCAGTAATTCTATTCACACCTCTGGAGATATTCAATTGTTAGAACTCAACAATATAAACAAACCAGAAAACAAACGAAACAAACGACTTTTCGATTGGTTTTCAGCTTCTGCATTACTCCTATTATCACCTTTTATTATTTTTATTCAAACCAATAAATTTCAATTTTTAAAAAATACGTTGTCCGTTTGGATAGGAAAAAACACATGGGTTAGTTTCAATTCAACAGACGAAAGGCTTCATTTACCAAATCTAAAACCTGGTATTTTTCCAATTACTTCAGGAGAAAACAAAATAGAGCGTTTGCATAAACTAAACCTTATTTATGCCAAAGATTATTCTGTATCCCTCGATTTTAAAGTTTTGATGCAACAGATTAAAAATTTAGGGAATAAATAATAGAGGTCTTTTTTAAATAGATTCGTTAAAATATTTATGTGAATTATAATGAAAAAAAACTTATTATCTATATTGTTATTTTGTTATGTACTTATAGCAATTTTTATTATTTATTATTTCGATGGAACTGGAGATGCGGGAGACAGTATCTTACATTATTTGTATGCTAAATATGCTTTCCAGCATCCTGAACTATTTTTTAATCATTGGGCAAAACCCTTTTTTGTACTATTAGCTAGTCCTTTTGCTCAGCTAGGAATGTTAGGAATGAAAATTTTTAATGTTTTAGCAATGCTACTAACGCTATTGTTTACATTTAAAACAGCAAAAGAATTAAGGTTAAAAAAAGCCTATTTAAGTGTGGTGGTAATTGTATTTTCCCCCCTTTTATTGATCCTCACATTTTCAGGATTAACAGAACCTTTGTTTGCTTCAATTATTGCGATTAGTCTATTTGGATTCTTGAAAAAAAAATATTTAACAGCAAGTTTATTACTTTCATTTCTTCCTTTTGTTCGCTCCGTAGGGTTAATTATTATAGCTGTTTTTGGACTTTATTTATTGCTCAAAAAGAAATGGAAGTATCTCCCATTATTACTTTTTGGTCATGTTTTTTATTCTGTAGTAGGCTATTGGGTCTATAACGATTTATTTTGGGTGTTTACTAAAATTCCTTATAGTAAATTATCTAGTATTTATGGCAGTGGTAATTTGTTTCATTTTATAGAGCAATTATTATATGTCGTTGGAGTACCTATTTATGTGCTGTTTTGGATTGGTTTTATTGTTATCATTTGGAATATAATAAAAAAGAAAATTAATTTAGATATTCAGGTATTGATTTTTTTAGGATTTCTAACTTTCTTTTCAGCACATACTTTATTTTGGTATTTCGGAATTTTCAATTCTATGGGATTAAAAAGAGTTTTAGTAGGTGTGATTCCTTTTGTTTCAATAATATCACTTATTGGTTTTAATTTTATCAGTGAATATTTGGAAGGATATAAGAAAGTAAAGTATTTTTTTCAAGTTAGTCTAATTAGTTACGTACTTGTTTTTCCATTTACCGATAATCCGTCAGCTATTGATTGGAATCATAATTTAAATTTGTCTATCGAACAGAAAAAAGCAAAGAAAATAGCTACTATAATAAATAATTCAATTCAACATAAAAGATTAATCTATTCACATCCTTATCTCAGTGAAGCATTCAATATCGACCACTTTGATAAGACCAAGCATATAAATTTAAATCAAAATTATAATTCAGAGATTCAAAAAGAAGATCTTATTATATGGGATTATTGGTTTTCCGTAGTAGAAGAGGGAGTATCAAAAGAAGTCTTAGATTTTAACCCAAAATTAACAGCTATTCTTACTGTAAAAGATGAAGAACAAAATATATTATATTCTATTTATAAAGTTAATAACTAACCCAAACTTCGCAAAAAAAAGCCATTCTAATTAAAGAATAGCTTTTGATACCAAGTTAATTGAATTGGCATGATAAGGTTATGAAAAGAGTATTAATTCAAATCAAAATCTGGCAAAGGTGCTTTTTTTAGCTTCTTGCGTTTTGGTTTTATTTTATCGACAAACATTACATTTATATATTCATCTTTATCGGTTATTTTAGTTTTAGAAACACCATTGTAAATAGACCAAGAAGTTTTATCTGTAAATTCAAATTCTTTTTTCTCAAATGTTCCATCTTCAAAATACAAATCAATTTCTACAATTGTATTGTTCTTTACCACAGCTCTTGCAATATAGCATTCAGAATTAGTGGTTTCTCTTATCGTTAAAATAATATTGTCGTGAACACCGTCTTCAACATGTTCGGCTCCTCTATTTTCAAATACCTTTTTGTATTTTTCGTAACAACTTTCTCCCGATTGAGCATTTACATTAGCAAATAAGCCAATAGTTAAAAGAAAAAGTAAAGCAAAGTAATTTTTTTTCATAATAATTAGATTCTAGTTTAAAATAGTTAACAAATATAATTAAAATATAACTAAATTTATGCCATAATTCACATTTTCGTAAAAAAATAGATATGCTAGTAAAAACTTTCGGTAGTGCTGTGTATGGAGTAGATGCCCTAACCATAACAGTAGAAGTAAATATAGGAAAAGGCATTCGTTTTTATTTAGTTGGGCTTCCAGACAACGCTGTAAAGGAAAGTCATCAGCGAATTTCAGCAGCTTTAAAAAATAATGGATACCGTATTCCAGGAAAAGAAATCACCATAAATATGGCTCCTGCCGATATAAAAAAAGAAGGTTCTTCTTACGATTTAACTATTGCAATAGGGATTTTAGCAGCTTCTAATCAGATTGAAAAAGTGGAAGAAGTGAGCGATTATATCATCATGGGAGAGTTGTCTCTCGATGGTTTTTTACGTCCAATAAAAGGAGCGTTACCCATTGCCTTAAAAGCAAAAAAGGAAGGCTTTAAAGGAATTATCCTTCCCAAAAAAAATGCTAAAGAAGCTGCTATCGTCAAAGGATTAGCTGTTTATGGAGCCGACAATATAAAAGAGGTTATTGATTTTTTTGATGGGAAAGAAAGTTTAAAGTTGGAAGCCAGTTCAACAGAAGAAATTTTAAATCAGTCAGAATTTAATTTCGGAATCGATTTTTTAGACGTAAAAGGTCAAGAAAATGTGAAAAGAGCTTTGGAAATAGCTGCTTCTGGAGGGCATAATGTAATTATGGTAGGTCCTCCAGGGTCGGGAAAATCTATGTTAGCAAAACGAATACCTACAATTTTACCACCTCTATCGCTCGACGAAGCTTTAGAAACAACCAAAATTCATTCTGTATCAGGTATTTTAAATTCCGATATTGGATTGGTTAACAATCGCCCCTTTAGATCACCTCATCACACCGTATCTGATGTTGCTCTAGTAGGAGGAGGTTCAAACCCCAAGCCTGGAGAAATATCTTTAGCCCATAATGGAATTTTATTTTTAGACGAATTACCAGAATTTAAACGAGCTGTTCTAGAAGTATTAAGACAACCACTAGAAGACAGGGTTGTTACAATATCGAGGGCTAGAATAAGTGTAGATTACCCTGCTAACTTTATGTTGGTAGCAGCAATGAACCCTTCGCCAAGTGGTGATTTTTATGACCCTAGTGGAGTGTCGGGAGATGCCGAACATGTTGTAAAAAGATATTTATCTAAAATTTCAGGTCCTTTAATGGATCGAATCGATTTACATATTGAGGTTCAGCCAGTACCTTATGAGAAATTAGCAGATAAACGTGATGGGGAATCAAGTAAAGAAATTAGGGATAGAGTAATAAAAGCACGAGAAATACAAAAAGAAAGGTATAAAGAATACGAGGGGATTCACAGCAATTCTCAATTGACACCTAAACTAACGAAACGCTATTGCAAAATTGATGAAGCTGGCGAAATGTTGATGAAAAATGCAATGGAAAAATTAGGTTTGTCGGCTCGTTCCTATGGTCGTATTTTTAAAGTTGCTAGAACCATTGCAGATTTAGATTTTAAAGAAAATATAGAAGCAAATCACATTGCTGAAGCTATTCAGTATAGAAGTCTAGATCGAAATGGAATGATGGGCTAGGCATTTTTATGGTATTAATAATTTATTAATCGTTATTAAAGATTTTTTAACATTGAAATGTTGGTAGTTTGTGTAAAACAAATTACATTTGCTTTATAAAACAAAATACACAATAAAATTAACCTAATGAAAACACTACCTACCGAAGTTCAAGAAGATATCATCACTATTTTAGAAAGTAAAAGTGCTAATGATTTTATAAAAGCTTCAAAAATTAAGCAAGCAAGAATTATAGTACAACTTCGTCAAAAATATGATTTTAAGAAAAAGTCTATGGGAATGAACTAAGTTCTATTTTTATTAGAAACTAAACAGAGTTTTCTAAAAATATTTTTTTTATATCAAGTCCTAATTTAGTTTTGGCGATTTGTTAGGTGTTTGATTTTTAATTACGCTTGTCCGTTTACACCATTATAAGGTTCTTAAAAACTGAAAAATATAGCTAGGTCTATTTGAATTTATAATTTTGATGGTCTTAATTTTGTTATTTAAACATTGATCAATAATCATAAAAAGACCAGTGGATATTTAGCTGAATGAGCTTTCTCCTTTACTATTTATAATTTACCATTTAGTAGTTTTCATCAATTACTTTTGGATATATTTAAAAATATCCACTAACAATAGTTATATGCATAGGAGTTAGAAACAAGGAGGGTATAATAAACCTTTTTATTCTGTCAGGCAAGTGTTTTTCTATTCCTACACATTGCGTCAGCTTAAAATAATTAGCGATCTCCCTTCTAGAAATTAACGGAATTGGTTAGCACATCATAAATTTAGGCAAAAATATTGTAACTAAATTTTAAAATAAAACTTCTGAAAATTGTATTGAAATTGATTTAATTTACTTTCTTATCCTCTTCATTTTCAGGATCTGTAATAGGCTTTTTGTCTTCCTCATTTTCGGGGTCTGTAATTCCTGCCTTTGAAACAACTGCATTATCATCACTGTTATTTTTTTCTATTGAAAAAGAAGTACGATTTACGTTTGACTTTTCAATAGGCGTAACTTTTTTACAACTGTTCAAGAAGAACATAAAAATAAAAAAAAGTGATATTTGGATAATGTATTTCATATTACAATTCAAAAGTAAGCTTTTTCTTTTAAAACTCTATAAATATTACGTTACTTTTTAGTTAAAGGTTACAAAATAACAATAAACGGTTATAAAACATTTTGAAAATTAGATTGAAATCAAAACTTCAACCCTTGTTCCTAGTACTTTTCCATCTGTATCTTCTTTTTGAAACGGTCCTGTTATTACAATGTTTTTGTTTGTTGTTTTCTTCAATATTTCTAATCGTCCCGATGTAATTAACATTCCCTTTGAAGAATGATTTGACTTAACTTTATTGGCTATACTTTTTTCTATTCCAACTCCATTGTCTTCAATTGTAATTAAGTAATTTTGTTTTTGTTTAGTTAATTTTATATTTATTTTACCGTCTGTTTTATTGGGTAATATTCCGTGCCAAATACTATTTTCTACAAAGGGTTGCAAAAACATAGGAGGAACACTAATGGTATCCGTATCAATATCTTTTGAAACGATGATTTTATGTTCAAATTTATTTTGAAACCTCATTTTTTCAAGAGAAATATAGAGCTCTAAACGTTCAAATTCGTCGGTTAAACTAACTAGATTTGTTCCAGAGATAGAAGTGTCTAGGTTTTTACGAATTAATTTAGCAAAATTGGTAAGGTATTTATTGGCAGAAATTCGGTCATTTGAATTAATGTAGTATTGGATAGAGTTTAACGAATTAAAAATAAAATGACGGTTCATACTTGCATTCAAAGACTGTTGTTCCAATGCTAAAAGTTTGTTTTTGTAATATAATTTTTGAGTCAACTCTTTTCGTTTGGAAACACTTAACCTCCACTTCCAAAACAAGATAGAAATAATAAGTAATAGTAGAAAAATTAAGAAGAAAAACCATAAGGTTAAATAGTATGGTTTTCTTATTTCAAAATCAAAACTAGCAAATTTACTCCATTGATTGTTTTCTGTTGCTGTTTTTACTTTAAAAGTATAATTTCCATAAGGTAAATTTGTATAGGTTATTGCATCTTGTGTTACGGCAGGAGACCAATCGGAATCAAAGCCTTCTAACATTACTTTATATTTTATTTCCTTGTTTTGTTTAAAAGCTATCGCATTATAAAAAAAAGTGAAATAATTTTTCTTATAGTTCACCGATAAATCTTTTGGTAACTTCGTTTTGGGGTCTATATTTTTACTGTATTTGCTCCAATTAGTGTTTTTTAAAAACAATTGAACTTTTTCTATCTCAACTTTGGGAACTATTTTCTTTCTATTGTTATGTTTTCTTTCAAAACGAACAACTCCTTTGCTTGTTCCCATCCATAAAAAACCTTTACTGTCTTTATAAAATGCGTTTAAGTTTGTTTCTATACTTGGCAATCCATTGGTTGTAGTATAATGATGAATCAAATTATCGGCATCTAATAAATTTAATTCGAAAATACCATAATTGGTTCCAATCCAAATAAAATTTTTGTTTTCTATGCCTATAAAGTTAATGTTGTTAGCACTAAACGATTCGTGTAATTCTATTCGTACCAATTCTTTACCATCGTAACTATAAAGTCCATTTGCCGTTCCTATTAAAATTTTATCCTCCCTTATTTTTTTGATAGCATAAACTATTTTGTTTTGAAAACGATCATTGTATCGAAATGGAGTAAATTTATCTCCGTTTTTTATAAATACTCCTTTTGAAGTTCCAACCCATATTTTGTTGTCAAATCCTTTTTCAATTGTTCTTACGTTCTTGGCAGGAAAACTTTTGGGGTATTTAAATTGTTGGACTTTTTTGTTTTTACTTAGCGAAGAAATTCCTTTTGAAGTTCCAATCCAATTGATAGTATCGTCATTATAAAGTGCTAGTATTTTGGCTGAAGCCAGCCATTTTTCATTTGTATATGTTGTTATTTTATTATTTTTAACAATAGACAATCCTCCTGCAGTACCATACCAACACGAAGAGTCTTCTTTGTTGTAAATAGAACTCCATATTGTATTGTCTGCTAAGTTAGAATTAGTAGTGTTAATCTGTTTAAATGTTTTTTCATTATATACATTTAAACCACCTCCATAAGTTGAAAAGCACTTGTTTTTATTTCCATCTTCTATTATCGATAAAATATAATTACTACTCAATCCATCTTTTTTAGAATAACTAATAAGTTCATTACTCGCAAACCTAGCAATACCTCCTCCGTCTGTTCCTATCCAAATATTATTTTCTCTATCTTCTGTTATGTATTTTACTTGGTTATTTATCAATCCATTTTTTTCTGAATAATGCGTTATTAAATTGTTTTTTTTTGTAAAAGCTCCTTTATTTGTACTGATCCAAAGTTTGTTTTGAGTATCAAAATAAATGTGGTTAATCTTCCCCAAATTAAGAGTCTTTTTTACCGAATTAAAGCTTCCGTTTTCATAAGCAAACAAGCCATTTTTATAGGTAGAAAAATACAGTTTTCCATTCTTATCTTCGGTAAAACAATTGATTACTTTATCTTTTATTAATCTTTTGTTGCTCTTCCACTCTCCATTACTAAAAAAAGTTAAAATAGACCAACCTCCAGCCCATATTGTTCCATATTTATCACAAAAAATGGTTTTAACCTCATTTTCTTTATTCAATGAATAATGAATGATGTTTTCGAGCTTTAACTTGTTTTTGACCAATGGTATTTTGTAAATCCCATTTTTTCTAATAGCTAACCAAAGATTGTGGTTTTTGTCAAAAGTAAAACTAGTAATTCCATTACCTGAAGCAATAGAGCTTAAATCCCAACTGGTAATTTCTTTTCCATATACACTTGTAATTCCATATTGAGAAGCTATCCAAGTTCTATTATTGTAATTCGCTATGTTTTTTACAGTATTCCCGACTAGACCACTCTCTGTGGAATAGTTTTTAAAGTTTTTCCCATCAAATCGACTGACACCTCCCGCTGTTCCTATCCAAAGGAACCCATCAGAATCTGAAGAAATCACAAAAACTTGGGTTTGAGCAAGACCATCTTCTACCGAGTAATTTACAAAGCTATATTGCTGAGCAAAGCTAAAAATAGAAGTGAGTACTAAAATAACTATTAAATAATATTTCATTTAAAACATTTTCCTCAAAGGTAATTAAAAATAAATGACGCTAAGTTTTATGACTGCATTTTGAAAATGAACTTCAATAAATTGTTTTTTTATTGTTTCAATATTGAATTTTTACTCTCTAATTAAATTAATATGACCGTGATAATCTTGTCCTTTATATTTAAAAACGTAATAATAAGTTCCTTCCGAATGTTTTTGTCCATCCCAAATCATAGTAGTATTAGAATAAAATAATTTTACACCCCAACGATTGTAAATTGTAAGTTCTGCAAATTCTGAAATTATTTGCCCTTTAGAAGTTATAATAAATCGGTCGTTTTTTCCATCGCCCCCAGGCGTAAATACATTTGGAATGTATAAGTCAGAAAAGTTTGATGTAGTAGAACAATCTCTAATGTCTAAATAACTATAAATTAAACTATCACAGCCGCTTTGAGCTGTTAAAGTATCTACAATTAATTGAGTGTAATAAATCCATTGATTGTTAAACAAAGTACTATCACAATAAAAAGGAAGTACTATTTCTGTTGTATCAACACTCAAAATAGATAGATTTAAATAAACGGTAGAGTCACACCCAAATTGAGTAAATAAAGAAGCTGAATAATCTCCAGAATTATAATAATTGATATTACTACCGTTCCAAAAGTATTGACCACACGCAACAATAGAATCGTATGTAATATAGTTTTGTTTCACTATTAAATTTGTAATTATAATACTGTCACAACCTCTTTGAGAATAAAGCGTATCGTAGTATTGTCCGCTTTGATTTTGATAATTATTTTCTAGCCAAACGCTATCGCCTTCACATTTTTGAATTGCAACAGTTGTAGTTGTATTGTTTTCTATTTCCAAATGAATATAAGATGTACTATCGCATCCATCAGTAGCTGTATTTATTTGAGTATAAATTCCATTTGTGTTTTCATAGTTTTGAAAAACTAAAACACTATCGTCTTCACAAATAAAAACGTTAGTATGACTTTCAATAGCTGGATTTACTGTCAAATTTAAAGTCAGAACACTATCGCAATTTGAAGCAGAGATTAATGAATCAAAATAAATTCCAGAATTTGAATAATACTGAGTTCCAAAAAGAATACTATCTTCATTACATATAGATAAAGTTGTAAGCGAATGGTAAGTAGAATATACCGTTAAATTTGTCTTTACAATACTATCACAATTATCAATACTAATGTAGTTATCTATATAAATCCCACTAGAATTTTGATAGCTTCCTCCTACAAATAAACTATCATTATTACATATACTCGTATTAAAATAAATTGTGTCCCCAACATTTAGTTGTGTTACCACTACGCTATCACACCCGTTAATTGTTTGTAAAGAATCAATATAGATACCCGAGGTATTTTGATAATTGTTACTCAAAAACAAACTGTCTCCTGGGCAAATAAATTGATAAATATTTGTGTCATAAACAGCGTTTACGGTAATTGAAAAAAAGCTAGAATCTCCGTTACATGTATTTTCTGAATAATAAACAGAATAATTCCCTTCATTGCTTTCATTCACATTTGGAATAGCTAAAATAGAATCGGTTAGCAAAAAACCATTTGGTCCTGTCCATGTGTAATTTCCTGTTCTGTGTTCTAAATGAAAATTTAGAGTATCTCCTTCACACAAAGTAGAAGGCATTAAATCAATTTCGGGATTCGGCAAGTAAACAGCATTTATAACATGAGCAGAATCTAACGTTTCTATACAGTTAGTTTGTCCTATTTTTCCTAAAACGGTAACATAACTAACACCATTAAATCTAGCATAAGAAAAGCTATTGATTGGAGAAAAATCTTGTATTATTACTCCGTTAACCAAAAAAGCATATTGTGTTCCTCCATTTGCTACAAAAGTAACCGTATCATTTAAACACAGTGTTGAATTTGCGTCATAATTAGAACTCATGGTAATATTAAGGTTAGGCAAAGGTACAACGTTTATAGCAACAGTATCAACTGTTTGACAAGGAGCTAAGCCCAGTGTGTATTTAAATTCATAAATACCAACTGTTAATCCTGCGGTAGAAAAATAAGCAATATTATCGGTTGAACTTAATATTTGAACACTATCAGTTCCCGATATTTGCTCCCACTTATAGTAGCCCGAATTAGCAGAAGAAAGGGAAGATAAATTTCCATTTAAAGTTACTACGTTACAGTCAACAGTCATATCTAATCCTGCATTTGCTTGGTCTAATACACCAAAGCCTACTTGAATAGAGTCTGTAATTGTGTCACCAGTACAAGCATCTACTACATTCCATATCAATGTTCTAGTTCCTGGGAATCTAATTTTAAACCTAGCTTTGGGTGTATTAGAATAAAGAGAGTCACTTGCAGACACACCACAAATATTATTCGCAGGTGGATCTGTTATGTATAAAAACCCTTCGTCATCTCCGTCATAAGGAACGCAAGGGTTTGTAAAAATCCATTCCGAACCATCGTCTCTAATTGTACTCCACCAAGCAGGTATATTTGTAGCTCCTTGACTAAACGCTCCTTGATGGCTAAATGTTGCAGAAGCGGTATATACAACATCTCCTGTCATTGATGAACACTGAAAACTATCTAGTCCAGCATCAATGGTTAAAGGCGTAACTCGTTTTACAACTATTATATCTAACCATGTACAGTTACTTATATTGTCTGTAACTTCAGCCATTATAATATATTTTTTTGCGGAAGGCATTACAACAAGTATCGAATCACTCAATGTGTTATCTATAATTGTAGCATCTGTATTCAAATCTGGTACATATCCCAATCCTTGCATTTTTACAATGTTCCATTCAAAAGTAAGATTCGAATTGTTGGCTAAAGGTCTAAAATTAGCACTTATTAATTGGTGTACCAATAGCGTGTCTTGACAAGTAGTTACCCATGGAACTTCTGGATTTACATAAGATGAATATGGAAAATCAAAATCTCGCATATTAACAACCATTGTGTCGGCAATTGTGTCCATTATTCCTGTGCTTGTGTTTAGTTTTGCTATATGCCAAATAAAAGAAATGGTATCCATGGCATTTTTAATGTTAAACATAGCGTTGCTAGAAGACGGAAATGCATAGCTTGGGTTTCCACAAGGTTGAGTTCCTAATACAGAAGAAACATCGCCTTCGTCAAAACCATCGTAGGGAACACAATTGTTTGTAAAAGTCCATTCTGTTCCGTCATTCCTTATCATGCTCCACCAACTACTCATATTATTATCTCTTATGGTAATATCGTCAGGAGAAGCATTCATAAAAACATTTCTTTTTACACTTTTGCTCACTCCTCTGTAATCGGGAGAGTCAACATCATTAGTAAACCGATTGGCTTGGCAACCTATATTTTGATCACTTCCAGCTGAAACCCCACACGCCGAAACGTTTACATTTGTCATATCGTACCAAGAACACCCCGTTGAAGCATCGGTAACTTGTACTTTTACAATATAATCTCCAACTGTCAAACCTACAATTTGAGCAGGGTCAGAAACCGTATTATCTATGATATTTAACCCTCCATTTTGAGGCGTATAAGACCATTCAAATGATAAATTTGGATTATCTTCTAATATATTATAGTTTGGATCTCCTGCAATTTGATGAATGTTCATGGTTTGACCTACGCAAACAGAAGTAAATGGATAAGCTTCGGTAGTCACAGTAAAATCAATGTCGTTAAATATTACATTTAGGGTATCTGCCATGATTACGGTTGTATTGCAATCATCGGTTACGGTCATGTGAAAAATAAAATCAATCGTATCTTGAGCATTTATAATGTGAAAAAGAGGATTACTAGAATTGGTTGAGCCATAATAAATAGAGGAACAATTTAAAGAATAAGGGTCTGCAAAAACAGTTCCTTCGTTAAATCCATCTGGAGAATTACACCCATTAGGAAAAACCCATTCCGTACCATCGTCTCTAATCATACTCCACCACACGTTAGCCCCATAAGTAGATATTTCATTATCGTAGGGGCGTGTTCCCAATATGCGTACTTTTCTCGACGTTCCTACTGAATCGGGGAAACCATTGCAATAATCGATGTCGTCTCCAGCTGTAAAAAGATTAACAATGTTAAAATCTTGTATTCGAATAAAAGCCGTGTCGATAACCGTTGTTGTGCCATTAGAAAAAGTGTAGTAAAATTCATAATTACCTGTTATGAAACTGCCTGTTTCTAAAATATTGGTAGTTGATAAATTTGGAGAAGTAAATGTTATTTGTTCAGGGTTGTTCGCTCCCTGAGACCACGTTCCTGTTGTTCCGTTTGGAGGTGTATTTCCAACAAGATCAAAACTTTCTTTCAGACAACGAAGGTCACATAATCCGTTAGAAGAACAAGATAAAATAACAGGATTAACAATGGAATTATCAGAAGCTAAAAGTTGGACATTATCTATAAAAACATAGCCTATCGAAGTCGCTTCTGTTCCACAATTAGCCCCTCCCAAAGCTATGTAATCATAATTTTGAGTAGGCGTAAAAGTAACGGTAAAAGTCTGAAAATTAGTCGTAATCGAATTTTTGGGTACACTTCCAAATAACGGAGCAGAACTTCCATCTCCATTTATCAAACAATAGTCTAATTGTCCTGCGGGTATAGTTCCAGAATAACCATAAATTCCAAAATCAACTTCTAAACTATTGGAACTAACGTGACTTGAACGAGCTAAATCTACTTTTAAAGTATAAGTAACTCCACTAATTAAGGATATATTTTGAACAATGTATTCCCTATATTTTGAATTAATAGAAGAAACGTCATTATAATTTAAATATAACCCAGCCCAAGAACAACCCTCAGAAGCCGAATTAGAATTTAGAGACACCGTATTTGTAAGCGAACTAAATCCCCAAAATGCACAAGGAACACTATCGGCAACGGTGAAAAAATCAGCTCTAGAAACGTTGCTAGCAAAAGCATTTTGCCAACCAAATACCAAGTTCCCAAATTGAGAATGTGGAGGAGACATTGTGCCAACGCAACCCGAATGATTCTCAAAAGAAGAATTGAGAAAACTGTAGTTTTGAGTAAAAATAACGGTATTAGAAAATAGAAAAAGTATAAAAACTAAAAGTAGTATTTTTAACCTGCTGTAATTATTAGTTGGATTAGAATATTCGATAATTGTAATTTTTATAGCTAATCTATTCATAAACTAACGACAATCAAAATAAATTACCTTTTTTTTGATTTATAAATCAACAACAGTGTAACTATTTTGTCACAAATTAGCGTATCTTTAAGTCGTTTTTAATATAAAACATTATCTTTGTTCTATTATGAAATATAAAATTGAGTTTCAAAAAGCAATTATTTTTTTTGCTTTACTAATGCCATTCTTTAACCTTGTAAAAGCCCAAGAAGACCTCACGGTTATGTTTTACAATATGTTAAAGTTTCCTTCGTCAACTCCCGATAGAGCGGACACTTTAAAAAAAATAATTCAGCATACACAACCCGATATATTTATTGTTAGCGAATTAAAAAGTGCTTATGGAGGAACTGTTATATTAAACCATGCGCTAAATGCTGACGGGGTTTCTTATTATTCAAAAGCAGTATTTCAAGACGCAAACGGAAGCGACACCGACAATCTACTATTTTACAATCATAATAAAATTGGGTTGAAAGAACAAAATAATGTCAATACAAGTTTAAGGGCAATTAGCGAATACATAGTCTATTATAAAGACCCAAATTTAGCAATTACCCACGATACTACATTTATTTACCTTTACGGTTGCCACTTAAAAGCAGGAACAGCTGCCGACTATGGTAATGGAGCATCGTTAAACAACGGACAAAGAAGAAATTCAGCAGTACAATCGCTTAAAAACTACCTAACAAATCATAACAGAACACAGAATATAATAGTAGGAGGAGACATGAATATGTACACAAGTAATGAAACCGCTTATTCCACAATGTTAACAGGAGGAACAGTCGATTTGTTCGACCCTATTGACGAAACAGGAGTATGGCACAATACATACAGTCATCGAAATGTACATACCCAGTCATCAAGATGCTATGGTTGTCAGACCTACGGAGGTGGTTCATCAGGAGGATTAGACGATCGTTTCGATATTATTTTTGTCTCTAACGACATCTTAAACGGTTCACAAGGAGTAAAATACAATACAGGTTCATATCGAGCAGTAGGACAAGACGGAAGTCACTTTAATAAATCAGTAAATTATGGTTCAAATTTCGACGTACCTCAAGATGTTGCCAATGCCTTATTCTATACAAGCGATCATCTCCCCATATTATTAAAAATAAAAGTTGGAGGTCCAGTCAGTATTCAAGAACTAGATAATTTAGTCGATAATTTCAATTTTAATACAGAAACAAAAATATTGTCCGTCCAATTTTCATCTCCCCATCAAAAAGTCGAATTAAAAATATACAATACATCGGGACAATTAATAGTTGATCAACACTATCAAAACACCCAATCTATTACTGATTATTTACAACAATTAACCGCAGGTATTTACATTATAAACATAGTAGCAGATGGAACACCAGTAAGCGCTAAAGTAATGGTTTATTAGTCTTTAATATCAAGTGAATATTAAAATGAGCTAAAAATAAATTGAATTATTTTTTTGCTAGTTGATGAATAGATTTTATGAAGATAAATAGTGAAAAAAGAAACGGTTTATTT
>CAMZKF010000269.1 GCA_947311095.1 uncultured Flavobacteriales bacterium | reverse complement strand
TATCCAATTGAACAATTAGCCGAAAGCGCATCATTTTTAGAAGTTGCATTTTTATTGATTTATGGAGAATTACCGACCCAAGAAGAATTGGGGAAATTTGAATCTGATATTACAAGCCATACAATGGTGCATGAAGATATGAAAACGCTATTGAGAGCATTTCCTACAGGAGCTCACCCAATGGGAATTGCAGCATCTTTAATTGTATCTTTATCTACATTTTATCCCGAATCTCAAGACCCTAACAGAAGTGAAAAAGGATTTAATTTATCGGTCATTCGATTGATGGCGAAATTGCCAACAATAGCAGCTTGGTCGCATAAGTTTTCACAAAGACATCCAGTTGTTTATCCTCAAAATAAATACAACTATATCGAAAATTTCTTAAACATGATGTTTAAGTTACCTGTTGAAGATTATAAAGTAGATCCAGTTGTTTCTAAAGCATTAAACACCTTGTTAATTCTTCATGCCGATCACGAACAAAACTGTTCAACTTCTACAGTAAGAGTAGTTGGCTCGTCTCAAGCAAATTTATACGCTTCTGTTGGAGCTGGTATTTCTGCATTATGGGGACCATTACATGGAGGTGCAAACCAAGCAGTTATCGAAATGTTAGAATCTATCAAAGCTGACGGAGGAAACATCGACAAATGGATTGACAAAGCAAAAGATAAAAATGATCCTTTTAGATTAATGGGATTCGGACATAGAGTTTACAAAAACTTTGACCCAAGAGCAACAATTATTAAAAAAGCAGCAGATGATGTTTTAAAAGCATTAGGAGTTGAAGACCCAGTTTTAGATATCGCAAAACAAATTGAAGAAATAGCATTGAAAGATGAGTACTTTGTGAAAAGAGGACTTTATCCAAATGTCGATTTTTATTCTGGAATTATTTACAGAGCAATTGGAATACCAACAGAAATGTTTACAGTAATGTTCGCTATTGGACGTTTGCCAGGTTGGATTGCTCAATGGAAGGAAATGTTACATGACAAAGCTCCTATTGGAAGACCTAGACAAATTTATACAGGTGCAACCGAAAGAGATTATGTAGAAATATCTAAAAGATAATAAGTATAAACTTAAAAATATAGATTATAACCCTACTGATTTTGTCAGTAGGGTTTTTTTATTTAATTAGACAATGGAATTAGAAAAGGCAGTTGAAGCATTGAAAGAAGAAGGAGTAATTTTATATCCAACCGATACAATATGGGGATTAGGCTGTGACGCTACATCTGAAAAAGCAATAGAAAAATTAGCCAATTTAAAAGGAAGAAATAAAAATCAACGTTTTATTATTTTATTAGAAGATGACAGAAAATTAAATAAATACGTAAAAGAAATACCTGAAGTAGCTTGGGATTTGTTAGATTATGCCGATAAACCACTAACGATTATATATCCTAATGCGATTAACTTACCAAGAAATTTAATAGCCGAAGATGGTAGTATTGCTATACGAATAGTAAAAGATGGATTTGTAAATCAATTAATAAAAAAAATAAACAAACCTTTGGTTTCTACGTCGGCTAATTTGACAGGAGAGCCGAGTCCGAAAAGTAGAGAAGAAATTTCAAAAAAAATCATTAATAATGTAAAGCATATCGTAAATTTGCAAATAAAAAATAAAAACGCAAAAGCATCGTCGATTGTTAAACTACAAATAAGCGGAGAAATTGAAATTATTAGAAAGTAAAGAATTAAAAGAAGCCGTATCTGGAAAAATATTTCAAGTTATTTCTTCTTGTGCAGAAGAATTAAATTGTCCTGTTTATGTAATTGGAGGTTATGTTAGAGACTTATTTTTAGAAAGACCAAGCAAAGATATTGACTTTGTAATTGCTGGGAGTGGCGTAGAATTAGCAGAGCTAGTTGCAAAAAAATTAAAAACAAAAAAAATATCTGTCTTTAGAAACTATGGAACAGCAATGATTAATTATAAGTCATTCGAATTGGAATTTGTAGGAGCAAGGAAAGAATCTTACAATAGAGATTCTAGAAATCCAATAGTTGAAGATGGAACATTGCAAGAAGATCAAGAACGTAGAGATTTTTCGATTAATGCAATGGCGATTAGTTTGAATAAAGAAAACTATGGAGAATTAGTAGATCCATTTAAAGGAATAGAAGATTTAGAAAATAGAATATTAAGAACGCCACTAGATCCCGCAATAACTTTTTCTGACGACCCATTGAGAATGATGAGAGCAGTTAGGTTTGCATCACAATTAAATTTTGAAATTTCTCCCGAAGCATTCGATTCAATTGTAAAAAATAAAGAAAGAATAGAAATTATATCACAAGAGCGAATTACAGACGAATTAAATAAAATAATATTATCAAATAACCCTTCAAAAGGCTTTAAAATTTTATTCAAAACAGGTTTATTGCATCTTATTTTTCCTGAAATGGCCGCTCTTCAAGGAGTAGAATATAAAGAAGGAAAAGGACATAAAGACAATTTCTATCACACCTTAGGAGTTTTAGACAACATACTTCCAAATACCTCAGACCTGTGATTGCGTTGGGCTGCAATATTGCATGATATAGCAAAACCACCAACCAAAAGGTTTTACCCCAAGCAAGGGTGGACTTTTCATGGACACGAAGACAAGGGAGCTAGAATGGTACCGCAAATATTTAAACGAATGAAACTTCCATTAGACTCCAAAATGAAGTACGTTCAAAAGTTGGTGCGTTTACATTTACGCCCAATAGCGTTGACAAAAGAATCGATAACAGATTCGGCATTGAGAAGAATTTTGTTTGAAGCAGGAGATGATATAGAAGATTTAATGACGCTTTGTAGAGCAGATATAACCTCTAAAAACAAAGAGAAAGTAAAAAGATTTACAGCTAATTTTAATCGAGTAGAAGAACAATTAAAATTACTAGAAGAAAAAGATAAAATTAGAAATTGGCAACCTCCAATTACAGGTGAAGTTATTATAAAAACATTTAATCTAAAACCAAATAAAGTAATAGGAGATATAAAATTGGCAATACGAGAAGCTATTTTAGATGGAGAAATAGAAAATACCTATGAAGCTGCTTTTGAATTTATGTTAAAAAAAGGAAAAGAATTTGATTTAGTACCAGTTAAAAATATTGAAAAATGAAAAGTTATACATTTAGAATTGTTATAGATACAAAAGAAGATAGTTTTAGAGATATAGAAATTTCAGCAGATGATAACTTTGAGACTTTACACGATTTAATTATAAAAGCATATCACTTTAAAGGAGATCAAATGACTTCTTTTTATATGAGCGACGACAATTGGGATAAAGGAGAAGAAATAGCTCTCATGGATATGGGGTTTGGAAAATCAATGAAAGAAACCTTGCTTTCGGATATGATAAAAACACCAAATCAAAAAATTCTTTACGTTTATGATTTTCTTAAAATGTGGATTTTTTATGTCGAATTAATAAAAGAAAACTCCAAACAAACGGTTGACTCTTTGCCTTCAATACTTGTTAGTGTAGGAGAATCTCCTAAAGAAGAATCAAAAGAAACCCCTAATTTATTAGAAGGAATGACCGAAACAAGTAAAAGTTCGGAATTAGATGATTTTTATAGCGAGTATGGAGATGAATTTGGAGACGATTTTGACGAAGGATTTGGAAGTTTTGAAAATATAGATGATTTGGATATCTGATGAGGTAAAATTTGAAAGTTATTTTATAGCTTAAAAATAATAAAATAGTTTATCTTTGATTAGTAACTCAATAGGCATAATTAAATTTTTCTCTTTATATAAATATTAGTCGATTTTTATTGGTTTGAGCGTAAAAAAAATATTTCACTAATTGCATCAGCAGATTGTACAGGGCATGGAGTACCAGGAGCAATGGTTAGCGTTGTTTGTAGTAACGCTTTATATCGGACAGTAAATGAATTTGGAATTACAGAACCTTCTAAAATTTTAGACAAAACCAGAACTTTAGTTATAGAAACATTTGCCAAAAGCGGAGAAGAAGTAAAAGACG
>CAMZKF010000268.1 GCA_947311095.1 uncultured Flavobacteriales bacterium | reverse complement strand
TGTGGTTCGAAACATATAGTGCAGGACGGTCTTTCGACAAGTTTTCTAAACCAATGTATTCGGGCTTAAAATACCATTTTACTATTTTTTGTATGATTTTCCCTACTTTATCGTTGGGTGGGGTGTATTTTTCCTTTGGTTTTAGGTATTTAGCCATTATTTAAGTTTAAAAATAGTAAGCTCTGTTTTTCTACTCAAACGTTGTTGTTCTTCATCTTGTTCTTCTTGCGTACGCACTTCTCCATAAGAAAATGCTTTTATTCTTGATTGGTGTATGCCTTTAGAAGTCATGTATTGAAGCACGTTAGCTTTTCTTTTCATGGTCAAATGCTTGTTGTGTTCTACCGACCCTTTCGATGAAGCATAAGATTCTATACGAATTAATAAATTATCATTTTCTTTTAGTTCTTTTATTTTTTTATCTAAAAAAACTAAATCATTGGGACTTAATTTAAATTCATCATTTTCATAATAAATAACTTCTGTATTTTGTATATCTGTTTGTTCTATTTGAATAACTTCTATATTTACAACTGAATCGCCTAAATTAAAATCTTCTGATTTGTCAAATACATAAAAACCTACGTTATCTCTATTCAAAACTGCAACTGTTTGATGAAAACGATTAGTAATGTTTAATATCGGTTCTTCTTTTAGCTTTGATTCGTCTTTAATTCTAAATTTATATTGGTCACTCATTTTTAAGCCAACTGCCATAAAATCTCCTTCTGGTGTTGATTTGGTTGTTTTCAAAAGTTTTTCTTGATCATGTACCTCTACGTCTAATATTCCTACATTTTTCTTTACTTTTTTGTAAACAAATTGTCCCATTAAAGTTGTTCTTTTTTCTAAAAACATTAAGCTTTCTTCTTCTTCCTCTAATATGTTAGCTTGATTAGAACCACTTAGTTTTCTAAATATAAAATTACCTTTCGAGTCTTTAGTTAGTCTCGCTAATAATTGATCTTTTTTATTGAATACTAAAATATCAAAATCATCTTCGCTATCTGTTTTTAAGGTGTAATTGGATCCTATTGGAATTTCTTTAAACAAGAAGTTTCCATATTTATCTGTTTTGGTTTTCATTAAAATAGTCCCATCTTCGTCAACCAAATAAATATTCATTCCTTCGGTTTTTTTATTACGAATTGATTTAAAAATAAATTGTCCTGCTAATTCTCCTTTATTGCTTAATCTATCAATGTCTTCTTGATCTATTAAAGCAAGTGTCCCTACTTTATTGGTCGATATTTTACGATAAATAAAATTTCCCTGTTTGTCCGACATCAAAATTAAATCTTCTTTTTGGTTTTCTAAAGTTAGAATCATCTCTTCTCCTTCTTCTAGCATTTTTAAAGTGTAATTTTTGTCTTTTGGTATTTTTTTAAATGTAAATGTACCGTCTGCGTTAACTTTTGCCGAATCGATTAAAAGGCCTTGTTCATCATACATTCCTATGGTTAGTCCTTCGGTTGATTTATTTTTTATTTGTCTATAAGTCAATCTTCCTTTTAGTGCTAAATCTTGGATGATTGTTTTCTCAATCATTTCAAATGCAAAAATATCGTCTTTCCCTTTTCCATAACTTCTATTGGAACAAAAATAACCGCTTGTTTTATTTACATTAAAAATCATAGAAAATTCATCTGCTTCGGTATTTATTGTTTTTCCTAAGTTTTTTGGTTTGCTCCATTCGCCGTTTTTATTTTCAGAAACGTACAAGTCTAATCCTCCAAAACCTCCAGGTCTATTTGAAGCGAAGTATATTTTGTTTTTAATTAAATACGGAAACATTTCGTTTCCTTTTGTATTTATGTTTTTTACTTCGACAGGAGTTCCCCAATTTTCTCCAATTTTCTCGACATAATAAATGTTACTTGTATTTGAACCTGGATTTTTGTTCCAAGCAAAATAAAGTCGTTTTCCGTCGGGAGACCAAGTGGCTTGGGCAAACGATTGTTTGGCTACATTAAAAGGAAGTAATTCTAAACTTTTCCATTTATTTCCTTCTTTTTTCACACTGTATAATTGAGGATAGGCTATGTCTTTACCTAGTAATTTTGTTTTTTTGTGAGTTACAATTGTAACAATGGCTTCGTTCTCTTCTTTATTAAAAGTGATGGGGCCTACGTGGTCATCTTTTACTAAGTTGTTTTCAAATAGTATCACTTTTTCTAAAACAATAGAATCGGCAAAAATATCTTCAAATTTGGCTTTAAAAATATTAAAGTGTTTATATTTTTTCCAATTTACTTCTCCTAAGGTATTAAGGTTGTATTCTCTATCCGATACAAACACAAAATTATCTTTGTACAATACAGGGCTAAATTCACTATATGCTGTATTAATTCCGTAAATCGGATAAATTTCAAAATCGGTTTGCTTTGTTATTCGTTTGTTTTGAGCAGTTAAAAAGCCATTCAAAACGAGGAATAATAATAAACTTATTAATTGTATATTTTTCATTTTTTAAGCTTTATTTCTATAAATATCGTGGCGATATTGATTTTTTTCTTTTACTGTGCAAATCTGTTCCTAAGAATATTTCGTGAGAACCTGAGTTGTAATTTTTTATTGTTCCTAGGTTTAAATCGTAGCTGTAACCTATTCTAAAAGAAGGGGTAATGTTAAATTCGGTAATAAAAATTAAACTATTTTCTTTGCTTTTTCCTCCATTAGCGATAGTCTTAGCTTTCTTACTGAGCGAAGAACGAAAAGAAGCTCCTATCCAAAATACTTTTTTTATCAAAACACTCGCATTCAAATCATAATTTAGAGGAGCTCCATTGGTATATTTTATCATTCCCGATGGTTTTAAAACAAAGTTTTTATTCAAAACAAAGGCTTTACCCACAAAAACCATATAATGGGTATTCAATACCAATTTAGATTTTCCATTTTCTAATTTTGGTCTTCCTAAGTGGTTGACACTAAAACCAGCATAAAACTTATCGGTATGATAATAAGATCCAAAATCAAAATTAGGAGTTGAAGTTTTTATCGTTCCTGTTTCTTTTTCTGTATTATTGGTGTAGTTTAAAATATCATTTCTAAGTATTGTAGAGTAGAAGCCTCCTCTCAAACCAAACGATAGTTTTCCTTTTCCTAAATCTAAATGGTAAGCATAAGTTCCCAGTATGGTTCCATTTTTTGTAGGTCCAATTGTTTCTGATAGTAAATTTAGTCCTAGTCCAAATTTCTTTCCTTTTATAGGGCTGTGTATTGCTAAGCTATTGGTTTTTGGAGCTCCTCGCATTCCAACCCATTGATTTCTATGTAACAAAACACCACTTATAGCACCTCTAGAACCTGCATAAGCGGGGTTGATAGCCAATGGATTGAACATATATTGGCTATACATAGCATCTTGTTGTGCCCAGCTATTGGTAGAAAGTAACCCTATAAAAAAGACTACCAATATAATTTTAAATTTATTCATTCTTGTTTTATTTTAAGTCTAAGTAAACCCAATTACTAATTGAAGGTACATTTGGTATTTCGATGATATAAAAATAAGTTCCTTCAGCTAAAAATTCTCCATTTAGGTTCTTTCCATCCCAAGCGTTTTCTTTATTGTCGTAATTGTTGGTTTTGTAAACTATGTCTCCCCAACGGTTAAAAATAGTGACCTTTACTCCTTTAAAACCTTCATCTTCAATGTAACTTAAGTCTATCTTAAAAGTTGTGTTTTCGTACAAGTTTCCATTTGGAGAAAAAGAATTGGTTGTAATAACTGTATCTTCACAGTTTTTTTGTTCTAAACCGACTAGTATGGTATCGCTTAAGCAACCTTCATTATCAGCTCCTGCTTCTCCTATGGCTGTTATATGTAAAACTTCGCTACCGTTCAATGTTTCTGTAGGGATTGTGAGTGTGCCTGTATTGGTATAGTAAATATCTTGAAGATTAGATTCAATGTAGTATTGGTGTGGTAAGTTCGCCGTAGTGCTGTTCTTGTCCATTATGACTAAAGGTTCGTTGGGACAATATTGAGGTGACGAAAGTCCATAGTCAGGGGGATTTGGAGCGTCTTCATCGCGCTCTAAAATAGTGAATAAATTTGTTGTTGACGTAGGTATTTGACAGCCATTAGCGTCTGTTAAACTATAGTAGTAGGTAATCCCACTTGGATCCTCTCCTTCTAATCCGTTTATAATAGAGTCTTGGGATGTTGCTACGGTAGTATTATTAGCATCAGTTAGCGTATAAGTATAAGGAGTTGTCCCTCCTGTTGTATGAAATATAACGCTTCCTGTTCCTTGTCCACAGTTGTCGTTTATGGTATCTGTTGAGTTTATTATTAACTCTTCTGGTTGAGTTATGGTAACAGAAATAGTGTCACTGTTACAATTGTTAGTGTCTGTTATAAATACGTGGTAATCATCGGCTGTTAAAGATTGTATTGTATCATGATTTGAGCTGTTGTTCGATATTGGGTAGTAAGATGTATTCCATCCTCCAATGTAACTAGTTGATTGTATCGGATGATTACTTTCAACGTAAATAGCTCCATCTCCTGTACTCAGGCTAATATTGTAACAAGATAGATTTTTAGCAGTTAGTGTTATTGTTGGCTTAGGATGGACTTTAACAATTAAAGTATCTGCCCAACAGTCTAAGTTAAATTCAAAAAGAGCGATGTATTCAGTGTATATTGGAGTACTGCTTTCATTTATAAACGTTGAGTCAATAGAGGTATTCTTTCCTTGTTCAATTCCATTAATTTTCCAATCTATAATAGTTGATAATGATGGTTGATCTATATTTAAGTTTATAGAACCTCCAGAACAAATAATTAAAGTATCCGTAGGTACGCTGGTACCAAAATTCGTAATTTGATGATTATAGGAATTAATTGATGAAGATGCCCAAGAACATTGAGCATGTAACGTATGAATTTCCATCATCAACAACAAAATAATAAAAAAATGTTTTTTCATGAAACTTAATTTTAAATTCAAAGATAGTAATTCTTTATGACTTTTGTTTTATTTATTTAAATAGACCCAACCACTTTTAGATTTACCTAAGCTAGGTACTTCTACGGTATAGTAGTAAGTCCCTTCTGGCATTGGAGTTCCTGAAGGGTTTGTTCCTCTCCATACTGTTTCTTTGTTGTCGTAGTTACTAACCTTGTAAATAATATCTCCCCAACGGTTGTAAATTGTTACTGTATTGGCTATTCCTTGGTTAATAGCGTCTAAATCAATGTTAAAATATTGATTTTCAGAGAGAGCATCATTAGGATTAAAAGCATTTAATGTAATGTCATTAGTACAGTCAGGGTCTAAAGCTATAGTAGTTTCAAAGTCAAAGAAACAACCTCCTATTTGTGGTTTTAGGTTGTACAAATCTAAACTAGGATTGTCTAAAACAATTTGATTTTCGTTAAATACCACACCATTAGCATTGGCTGTTGACCAACTAATTAAATCTATTGTTTGGCTACTCTCGCTATCAAAGTTAAATATTACTTCGTCGCCTTCGCATATTAGAGAATCAACAGTAAGTGTAATGTCGTTTTGCACGAAAGTAATGGGAAGGGTTGTGGTGTTGCTAATACAATGCCCCGCACTGGTCGATTCAAGGTGTATTATTAATGAGTCTATATTATTGTCTTCTTGACTGTTGATAATAATATTCTTATTAGGTGAATTTTGAGAATAACCCGATGGGAAATATTCAACGATATAGTTTCCACTAGTATTAGCACTTACAGTGTCAGTTATCACAATTGTTTTTCCTTCACATATATTATCAATAGGAGTAATAAATAAAGGGGGAGAAGGAATAAAACTAGAGCCTGTTGTAACAGGTACATTTACAGTTATAGAGCAGTCATGAGCATCTTTAATTGTAATTTGGTAGGTGTTTGGTGCGACTAAATTATTAATAACAGAATCTAAACTATATGTAGTAAAATCTGAACTGAATTTATATGGAGGAGTTCCGCCTGTTGTTCCTGTAATTGTTACAGTAGCGTTACCGTTATTACAACTATCTATTGCTGAAAAAGGAGTGTTATTGGTTAGGGGAGTAGGTTCTGTTAAGGAAACTGTATTGTTAGAGCTACATCCGTTTGCGTCAGTAATTGTTACAGTATAGTTATCTGCATTTAATCCTGTTACTGATGAAAAAGTCGTTACATTTGAAACGGTAGAGTTAGAGTAGGAGTAAGTGTAAGGAGATGTGCCTCCTGTGGGAGTTATATCAATCCTACCTGTACTAGCTCCATTACACAATACATTGGTTGTTGTAGTAGTAAAATTAGGTAGTGGATTTACTGTTATTAGAATGGTGTCAGAATTAGGGCAGGCACTATTTGTCGTAGTTAGTACATATT
>CAMZKF010000267.1 GCA_947311095.1 uncultured Flavobacteriales bacterium | reverse complement strand
ATACTAGAATAATAGACTAAAGTAGCTCACACTCGCAGACTTTAGTCTGATTACAAACCTATGGACTTCCAGTCCATAGTGGTTTAGTTTTAAACAAGATGCATTAGAATAAAAAAGGTTGGGTTTAGAAAATTATTCACCATACATTTCAACGCAAAAAAAGCCTTCAGAATTGGAAATTCCTCTGTACATTCCTTTTGTATTGAACAGCATAATGTAATTTCCTTTTTTGTCAACAGCAATAAAGCCTCCTCTACCATCTATGGAGTTTAGTTTCTCTATTGTTTTTATCCCCGCTTTTTTTAAGGAATAATTTTTATATTCCATTAAAGCCGAAATGTCTCTGGCTATAGTACCTCTAATAAAATATTCTCCTCTTCCTGTGCAGGAAACAGCACAGGTCTTATTGTCTGCATATGTTCCTGCTCCAATTATGGGAGAGTCTCCAATTCTTCCAAATTTTTTATTGGTAAGCCCTCCCGTAGAGGTGCCTGCAGCTAAATTTCCCTTACTATCTAGAACAACACATCCAACGGTGCCGAATTTTTTTATTTCGTTACTGCCGTCTTCAATTTCTCCATGGTCAAGTTCTACTTTATCTCTTTTTATGGCTCTTAAATATTGTTTGTGTCTTTTTTCTGTAAAAAAATAACTACTATCGGCATAGGTCGCACCATTTTTTATGCAAAATTCCTGTCCTCTATCTCCATATAAGAAAACATGTTTACTTTTTTCCATTACAATTTTAGCTCCTTCTATTGGGTTCTTTAAGTTGGTTATACCTGCTAAAGCTCCACAGTTTAAATTACTTCCATTCATAATCGAAGCGTCCATTTCATTAAAGCCTAAGTTATTGAAAACAGCACCTTTACCTGCGTTAAATAGAGGTGAATCTTCTAATATTTTGATGACCTCTTGAACAACAAATACAGCTGAAGAGTCTTGTTTTAAGAATTCTTCCCCTGTTTTTAGAGCTAATGTGAGTGTATTTTTGTAGTCTTTTTCTTGTTGTTCTGTAAGTCTTCCTTTTCTTATACCTCCAGCACCTCCATGTATTACGATTGAATATTTTATTTTTTTTTGTGGACGTTCTGATATTTTAGACATAGCGGTAAAAATAAAAAAAAGGAGTAATATTATTGTGCTGATTATGTATTTCATTCTAGCTCTAATTTTATAATGGTTGCTTTTATACTGTTTATAATATTCCAAAAACCTTGAGGGTTATTGTTTTTTAAATTATGAAACTCGTCTAATATAATGATTTTTTTTTCAGAAACAATTCCTCGAATAAGGCAAAGTAATTCGTATTGGAGTTTAGATAGTTTTATTCCATTTTCGCCTATGTTATCGTCTATTTTTAAAGGTTGATTTAGAATAAATATAGATTGAATAAGATTAAATTGATTAGTTATTTTGTTTTTTTTGGATTTTGTTCTGTATGCTGTAATTGCTTCATACACTGTTCTCCCTGCTAGGGGGAGGGTTGGAGAAAAATATGAAATATTAGCTCTTAGAGATTGAATAGAAATATTTCTGATATCAGTATCATTTATTTTTATAATACCTTTGTATTTAGTGCTTATCTTTGTTAAGAAGAAAATAATTTGTAATTTTTCAAATCCAGAAGGAATTGTTAATGTACAAATTTCCATTTTTTTTGAAATAAAATTTATGGTAGGAAGATTGTCATAGCTAACGTTTTCAAAAAGAACTCTAGGATTGTTGGTTGTGAGTATTACACCTTTCTTTTTGTCTTCTTTTTCTAATTCTATTATTTTGTTTAATTTTTGAATAGAGATATTACCAAGTTTAAAGACTGTTTCTAAAGAAAACAACCTTCGTAAAACAGGTAGGATTGTAATATAAAGGAGTATGAAACTAATGAGGTTACCAGCCTGTATATTAGCTTGACTAGGGTAATATTCTAGGTAAAAAATATACAGAATGATACTTAAAATAAAGTATTGAGCAAAAGATATAAAACCTTTGTTTAAAACAAACCAAAAGTCGTATAGAATAGACAAATCTCTTACGTCTGTAGATTTTTTTTTGAATTTTTTTAGTTCTGTAATTTCTTTGTTTAATAGCTTTATGCTAAGAATGCTATTTAGAGCTCTGCTAACATAAGATAGTTGACTTGAGCTTTTATTTCTCTTTTGTAAAGAGTAGTATTCTACTTTATGGTTTAAAAAACGAATAATTACGTACGAAAACAAAGAGGCTAGCGTAATAATTACAGCTCCTATTTTATTTAGTTTATAAAACCAAAAAAAGGAAGTCATAATCATTATTACATCTATAGCAAAACGAATACTCCCTTTTAAGTATAAATTTTTTAAACTGTTTATATCACCTGTATATCTCAATAAATATTTACCTATTCCTTGTTCTCTATATATGTTATACTTTATGTGTAGTTGATTTTTAAATAGATAATCTTTTATATTTTTAACTAAAATTTCGCTTTCTTTTTTTAAATTATATTGATATAGGACAAAAAATAAATAGCGGAAAATAACGAGGCCCGAAAAGAAAATTAGAAAATTTGGGATGCTTTCCCAAAAATAGTCAGGAATAAAATCTAAAACTCTAGCTCTTTGTGAATTAAAGTTAAAAAACAAATCATAATATTTCCCTATACTAACAGGAATTAGTATGGTTAGAAGATTGGAGAAAACGCCAAAAAGAATAACATAAAAAGTTTTCTTTTTCCTTCTAGTAATAAATTGAAATATTAAATTTTCATCTTTGATAAAATTCATGTAGATAACATATTATACATGCAATATATAAACTTTTAATCTTTATAGTCTGTTTTTTCAGTGATGTTATTTAATAATCGATTTCAAAAGTAAAAAAACTTGTTTGATTTATTATCACGATATTTTTTCTAAAATAGAGTTGATTATATCTAACAAAATACCTTATCTGAAATAAAACCTATTCACAAGTTCAACAAGATAGGTGTACAATATTTTTAACCAAAAATATTATCAAAAGTTTTCTTGTCCATATAATCATCTAGTCCAAATACAGGTATTTTGCTAAAAGCT